>DATCMP010000301.1:0-9905 GCA_036563365.1 Thermomicrobiales bacterium | reverse complement strand
TCTGGGGCGTGATCCTCAACCTGTCGCCGTTCGGGGTCTATCCCGAGGGGCTGGCTGCCGGGATGGCGCTCGTCGCGCTGGCCCTGTTCGGTATCGCGGCGCGGTTGCGCCGACAAGGGGTGCCGAATCTGGCGACCACCATGCGAGACCGCCGGTGGCGGGCTACAGCCGGTCGTGCCAAGGCGCGGACCCGGCGCGGCCTGCCGATCCCGCAAATCGCGGGGGTGATACTGGCGCTGGCGCTGATTGGAACCTGGGCGGGCGTCGGGCTCTACCGTGGCTCGCGCGAAGCGCCGACACGTTTCACCGAGTTCTACGTCGTTTCCACCACGCCAATCGGCGTGGATGGCACGCTTCTGCGCCTCGGTATCCGCAACCGCGAGGGCGCGACCAAACGCTATCAGCTGAAGGCGACGCGCGACGCGAGCCCCGGCCAGTCTGAGGCGACACCGATCGCCGGTCACACCACCTTTGTCGTCGAGCGAGAGGTGACGGTATCCGACGGCGAGGAAGGGATCGCCGAGATGCGGCTTGATCTCATCTGCGGCGACAGCATCGAGGCGACCCTCAACATGGCCGGCGACGGCACCGCGAGTGTCCCCTACCGCACGGTACGCACACGTCCTGCGTGCGCCACAGGGACCGCTGTCAACCGATCAAGCCCAAGCCCGGCACCGCGCGCTACGCCGTAATGGAAGCCACTGCTTCCTTCCTGTGCTTTCGTGTGCTGTAGAGCAAAGAGAGAGGAAGTGAAGCCGCGGGCCTCAAGCGGCGCGAAATGATCAGCTTAACGCGTACCGGCGGACCCAATATACGAGAGCCACGAACGACTCGGCGCGCTCTGCGGATCGAGCAAGCCGAAACGCTCGGCATCCGGGCCGATGTCCTGACTGAGGGTGTAGACACAGAACGTCCGCACATAGGGCCAGCCGCGTACGAGTTGCACCGCGCGGGCGAGGTATTTGGCGCGCGTCTCGTCGGTGATCAGATCCAGCTCCCAGCCCATCTCGGTAATCCAGATCGTCTTCGAGGGCTCGCTGTTCGCGCTCATGATCGCCTTCATATCCTCCACCGCGCCAAAATTGGCGAATGGGTCGCGGCGGTCATCGGGGGAGCGACCGGGGACATACGGGTGAATCGCCAGCCCATCGAACGCCCCACGCGCCCCCGCCGCGTACATCGCCCGTAGAAACTTCAGATCGTTGAAGACGATCGAGCCGCCGAGGACCGTGGCATCGGGATCGGCGGCTTTGATCCCGGAGTACGCGCGGCGGAGCATATCGGTGTAAGCGGCGGCATCTGGCTCGGGTACCCAGAACTCCTTCAGGTTCGGCTCGTTCCAAATTTCCCAGACCATGTTCGGGCGATCGGCATAGCGCCGCGCCAGCACGCCCATGACATCGGCGTAATCCTGGTGGTCAGTCGGCGGGGTGAAGATCCCGGTCCCTGCCGGCCTGGCCCAGGCGGGCGTCTCGATCACCGTGATGATCGGGCGGATACCGCGCGCATCCATCGCGTTGAGCAGCGTATCGAGCTTCGTGAGTGTCGGGATATCGTAGGTGCCCTTAACCATCGGTTCAACCCAGCGCCAGCCGACATCAAAGCGGGCCACGGTGAGCCCGGCAGCCTTCAGTTCATCCAATTCCTGGGTCGCGCGGTCGAGGTCATACCACATGAAGTGCATCGTCATACCAAAGCCGACCCCCCCCTGACCGATCGGCACAGGCACCGCGGTCGCTACCGGTGGCGTCGCGGTGGCGGCCTGGACCGCCGTGGCCGCGTTACCGGGCGTCGAGGTTGGCGTGAGCGGCGCGGGTACAACTGAAGGGTCGCGCGGCGGTACGGTCATCGTAGCGATGGGCCTGACAGCCGGGCGAGTGGGAGTGGGCGCGGGTGTGGAACCCACGCTGCACCCGGCGAGCAGCCCCGGGAGGAGGAGGAGGAGGAACGCGAAAGCCGACCCTACGCGCCGCAGAGCCGCTAATCCTGCTATCCGTGAGCCAGAGCCCTTGGGGATGCTCCCGTGTAGGCCAACCATGCGGCGGAATCGACTCCTGCTGTTGTCTCCCTAGTCAGGCGTGCATTGGTCGCGCCGTCGATACCCGCTTCGTCTGGCAGGTCAGGATGGTGAATCACGCCCAATACACCCGCAACGCAAAGCGGAGATACGCACCTATCGCGCGCGTAATCGGCGTCGCCGATTGTCACGATCTAGTGTATGGAACAACACGCTATGCACACTAGAGTCGAAAGTCCCGAAGTGCTTCACCAAATGTCCCGGCGAGTAGCGGCAGGACGCGATTCTCGGGCTTGTGGCGCAGTCAAGAGAGTTCCGCGCGCCGCGCCCATCTGTGCTATAAGTCCTCGATGTGCCGAGGACGGCAGGAAGGAGGCCGGATGGAACTGGGCTGTTGTGTCGCCCCCGAGCAGATCGCGACGCTCGCGGCGGCGGGCGGTGACTATGCGGAACTCACCGTCGCCGGGGCGGTCATGGGGGGCGACGAGGTGGCGTTCGCGCAATTGGTGGCCCAGATCGGCGCGTCGCCGATCAAGCCACTAGCCTATAACGTCTTTCTGCCCGGCGACCGCGCCATCGTCGGCCCGTCGGTCGATCGCGACTGGCTCACGGAGTATAGCCGTGAGGCGCTGGCGCGGATCGCCCGCCTGAGCGGCCCCGATGCGATCGTGGTCCTCGGCAGCGGGCGCTCGCGCTCGATCCCGGCGGGCTTCGACCGCGCCACGGCACTCGACCAACTCGCCGACTTCCTCGGGCAACTCGGCACGCTCGCCAGGCCGCTCGGCATCACGATCGCCCTGGAACATCTGCGGCGTGCCGAGAGCAACGTCTTCACCAGCCTGCGCGAGAGCGGCGATTTCCTCCGCGTGCGCGACCTACCCAACGTCCACCTCCTCGTTGATCTCTATCACTTGATGGAAGAAGACGAGCCGCTGAACACCATCGACGAGTACGCCGATCTGCTCGTCCACGCCCATGTTGCCGACAGCGAGCGGCGGCACCCCGGCACGGGGACTTACCCGATCGCCCCCTTCTTCGACCAACTCCGCCAGCATGGCTACACCGGCAAATGTTCGATCGAATGTCGCTGGACCGACTTCCCCGCCGAGATCGGCCCGGCGATGACGGCGCTTAATGGCGCAGTCGTGAGTCGTGGGTCGTGAGTCGTGAGAGAGTTGGTGCCGGTATAGAGGCTATCGCTCCCAGCGAACCCCCTCACGACTCACGACCCACGACTCGCTACAAGGAGAACCCGATGGTAAAACTTGCATTCAGCACCCTCGGTTGCCCGGATTGGTCGCTCGATGAGGTCATCGCCGCCACGCAGCGCTATGGCTACGATGGCGTTGAATTGCGGCTGCTCGATGGGGAGATTATCACGACGGAGCTGCCGCAGGGCGAGCGCGAACGGGTGCGGACCGCCTTCGCCAACGCCGGGATCCCGATCTGCTGCCTCGATAGCTCGATCCGCGTCGCGACCGGTGTAGAACCGGAGCAGGTCGCGGCAGAGTTGCGCGCCTTCCTGGCGCTGGCGGCGGAACTCGGCGCACCGATGATCCGCGTCTTCGGCGGCGAGTGGCCCGAGGGCCAGGCCGAGGCGCAGGTCTTTGACGCCACCGCGGCGCTGCTCAACAGTGTCGCGCCCGATGCCGAGCGGCTCGGCGTGGCGGTGGTATTGGAGACGCACGATTCACTGTCGAGTTCGCACACCGTCGCCGAGATCTTACGGCGCGTGCCCAGCCACGCGATCGGGGCGCTCTGGGACAGTCACCACCCCTACCGGATGGGCGAAGCACCCGATCAGGTGATCGACGCGCTCGGCGATCGGATCCTGCATTTCCACGTCAAAGACGCCCGCCGCAACGAGGCCGCGCGCACGGGGTGGGATCTCCTGCTGCTGGGCGAGGGCGAGGTGCCGGTGCGCGACAGCCTGACGACCCTGCTGCGACGCGGCTACACCGGCTGGGTCGCGGTCGAGTGGGAGAAAAAATGGCACCCCACGATCGAGGCTCCCGAAGTCGCGCTGCCGCAACACGCGAAGCTGCTCCGGGAATGGGCGGGCTAACCGCGGGCTGGGGACCAGTCTCAGGGGATCAGCGCAGACCGTCATCGCGCAGGCGAATGTAATACAGGAGCGATAATTGATGAGCACCCCATCGCGGATCTATGGCGTCGGCATCGTCGGTTGCGGCGTGATCGCGCCGTTCCACGCGCGCAGCGCCGCCGCCCTCCCGAACGCCGAACTGCGCGCGGTGATGGACATCGTGCCGGAAGCCGCGCAGAAGCGCGCCGAAGAGTTCGGCGCGGAGGCGTATACCGACCTCGACGCGATGTTGGCGCGCGAGGATATCGACGTGATCTGCGTCTGCGTCCCGAGCGGCCTCCATGCCGAGATCGGCGTCCGCGCGGCGCGGGCACGCAAACATGTCCTGGTCGAAAAGCCGATCGACATCACGCTGGAAGCGGCCGATCGCCTGATCGACGCCTGCCACGAATACAACGTCAAGCTCGGCGTCATCTCCCAGCACCGCTTCGGCGCGGGGATGGTACAGGTCCGCGAGGCGCTGACGGCGGGGCGCTTCGGCAAGCTGATCCTCGGCGACGCGATCATTAAATGGTATCGCACGCAGGGCTATTACGACAGCGGCGACTGGCGCGGCACCTGGGCGCTCGACGGTGGCGGCGCATTGATGAACCAGGGGGTCCACTACGTCGATCAGTTGCAGTGGATGATGGGGCCGGTGAAGAGTATCTACGCCCGCGCCGCCACCTCCGCGCACAACATCGAGGTCGAGGACATCGCCATCGCGATCCTTAATTTCGAGAACGGGGCGATCGGCACGATCGAGGGGAGCACCGCCGTCTACCCGGGCCTGCCGGAACGCCTGGAAATCACCGGCACCGAGGGGACCGCCGTGATCGAGGCCGGGAAGGTCAAGGTCTGGGAGTTCAAGGACGAGAAGGGCGAGGCCGGCGCGTACGGCACCAAGGTCAAGAGCGAGGATGCCGGTCCGGCGTCAACCGGTTCCGCTGACCCCGCCGCGATCCCGAATGCGGGCCATCAGGCACAACTCGCTAATCTCATCGCCTCGATCGAGGGCGACAGCGACCCGGCGATCACCGGCGAGGATGCCCGCCGCCCGCTCGAAATCATCCTGGCGATCTATGAGTCTGCGCGCACCGGGCGCGAGGTGACGCTGCCGCTGCGGTAGCAGGGTGAGGCCAGCCACTATGACCACCGCGCCTGATCTGCGCCTCCCAGACTGGGGACCATACACGAAGCGCTATATCGGCGTATCGCATATCGCCGATGCGGCCCGTGGCTTGCGCTTCGATCTCAGCGTTTTCCCTGGGTTCTACCGCCACAAGATCGACGTGCCGAACGTGCTGTGGGAGTCGGGGTATAGCCCGTGGGCGGCGGCACCGGACCTGTCGTATTACAGCCATCGCCACGAACTCAGCGGAAGTGATGAGCTGTACTGCGACATCGCCTTCGCGCATCTCGATGATGATGCGCGGCTCATTCGCGCCACCTTCGTCAACCGGACCAACGCGCCACAAAATCTCGTGCTGCACCAGATGGCGTCGCTCAACTTCCCGCCCCCGAAGGCGTATGTGCCCGAACCGCTCCGCCCGGCGACGATCGAGTTACCACCCGGCGCGGGCTGGCTCGACGCGCTCGACTACGCCGGGCTCACCTTCGCCCAGCCACGCCCGACCGATACCCTCAACGCGGATGGCCTGCGCCGCGCCGAGACGCGCGATCACGGCTTTGTCGGCGGCGGCGGGATCGGCCAGGGGTTCGGCGCGGCGGCGGGCGACACCGTGACCTTTCGTTTCACCATACCCCGGCCGATCCCCGCGCCGTTGATCGTCGCGCGCTACCGCCTGGGCCGCGAGACCGTCTCGCCTTTCTCACTCGGGCTCGATGGCGCGGCGCGGCGCGTCTGCCGCTTCGTCGGCACCGGCGACTTCCGGCAGGAAGGTTTCAGCCTCGGCGACACCCTCCCGGCGGGGGAGCATACGCTGCGCTTCACCGCGCTCGGCGGCGCATCGATCGAGTTCGACGGCTTCGCGATCGTTGCGGCACGCGATGCGAACCGCGTCCGCTTCGCGCAGGTCGAGTGGCACCCGCGCCCGGAGATCGTCGCGGGTCCACAGCCGCAGAGCCTCTTGCTGCGGTACGCCGACCCCGATCGCTGGTATGGCCTCGCCTGGGATTTCGCCCCCTGGGAGGTACGCGAGTTCCACACCGCCGAGTTGGACAGCCTGCTGCGGTCCACGGTTCATCACCACACGCGCGATCAGTTTTATGGCTCGGGTGAAGGGCATTACACCAATATCTTCTGCCGCCCGATCGTGCTGGCACCGGGCGAGACGCGAACGCTCCATGGCCTTGTCTGTACCGGCGAGCGGGCGGCAATCGAGCGGCAGATCAACGCCTACCACGCCGACACGATCGATCCGGCCTCGCACTTTGTCAGCGCAGAAACGCGCGCGGCCGATCTCACGCCATCCCCTGCAGGAAGCCCATTTCGTACTAGCCAGGAGCGGCTAGCGGCGACGCTGCTGACGAACGTCGTTTACCCGGTCTACGCGCGCCGCCGCTACATCCGCCACAACACGCCCGGTCGCTGGTGGGACAGCCTCTACACCTGGGATTCGGGTTTCATCGGCCTCGGGCTGGCCGAACTCGACCGTGACCGCGCGCTCGACTGCCTCCGCGCCTACCTGATGCCGCCCGATGATCCCGACGCGGCGTTCCTCCACCATGGCAGCCCGGTGCCGACGCAGCACGCCCTCTTCCACGATCTCTGGAATCGCGCACCATCGCTGGGATTGCTGCGCGAGTGTTACCCGAGCTTGCGCCAGTATTGGCGCTTCCTTGCCGGTATGCTCGGCAGTTCGACGACCGCGCGTTTCGGTTCGGGATTGCTCCAGACCTGGGACTATTTCTACAACTCTGGCGGCTGGGACGATTATCCGCCACAGGTCGCGGTCCACGCGCAAGGATTAGCAGGCTCGGTCACGCCGGTGATCACCACCGCGCAGGTCGTCCGTGTCGCAAAAATTCTACGCCACGCCGCGAAGACGCTGGAACTCGATGCTGACGTGGTGGAATACGATGCGCTGATCGCCGCCAGCACCAGGGCACTGCAACGCCACGCCTGGGATGAGTCATCGGGCTACTTCGGGTATGTCCGGCACGACGCAGCGGGCGCACCGATCGGCATCCTGCGTCACGAGGGCGACGAAAATTTCAATCGCGGGTTCGATGGGCTCTACCCGCTGATCGCCGGGATTTGCACGCCGGATCAGGAGGAACGGCTACTCGCTCACCTCTTCGACCCGGCGCGGCACTGGACGCCGATCGGCCTGACCGCCGTTGACCAGTCAGCGCCCTATTACCGCGCCGATGGTTACTGGAATGGCGCGGTCTGGATGGCGCACCAGTGGTATTTCTGGCGTACCATGCTCGATCTCGGTCGCCCCGACCTCGCCCGCCAGATCGCCATGACCGCGCTCGACCTCTGGCGCGTTGAAGTTGAGCGCACCGGGCGCACCTTCGAGCACTTCATCGTCGCCTCCGGGCGCGGCGCGGGCTGGCACCACTTCGGCGGGCTCTCAGCGCCGATCCTCAACTGGTACGCCGCCTACTATCGCCCCGGCACGCTGACCGTTGGCTTCGACACTTGGCTGCACGAGCGTTCTTCCGCTCCCGATCACACCGCATTGACAGCGACCATGACGATCGACACCGCCACCCACCACCGCCCGACGCTGATCGCCACCCTCGCGCCGGGTCCACGCTACGTCGTCCGCTGGAATGACACGCCGCTCGACTACGACGAACCATTGCCGGGGGTGCTGGAAATCTCGCTGCCAGCCGGGGCGAGCGCAGGGCGGCTGGTGATTGACACGGACTGATAAGTGGAGGAGTATGCGTAGCGCTGCTGGCGGCTGAAGCCGCGCCTTGATGGCGCTCACGCCGCCACAAAGCCCGCGCAGGCGGGCCAAGTTCATTCGTAGCGCGGTGCCATCAATGGTGATTTAGCTTCCGCAGGGAGGCTTCGTGGCGCGTGAGCGCCCTCATGGCGCGGCTTCAGCCGCCAGCCAACGACAACACCTGATCACATCAATACAGAAAGGAGCCCCGATGCCGTTCTTCGATTACCCCCTCGACCGTCTCCGCGAGTATCTGCCGCCGCGCGACGAGCCCTCCGACTTCGACGCCTTCTGGGAGCGTACCCTGGCTGAGGCCGATACCACGCCGCTCGACGCCCGCTTCGAGCAGGTCGATTACGGCCTACGCACGGTCGACACGTTCGACGTGACGTTCAACGGGTATGGCGGGCAGGCGATCAAAGGCTGGTTGCTGCTGCCACGCGGGCGCACCGGGCCGCTCCCCTGCGTCGTGGAATTTATCGGCTACGGCGGCGGGCGATCGTTCCCCTACAGTTGGCTGGTCTGGAGTGGCGCGGGGTATGCCCACCTGATCATGGACACGCGCGGCCAGGGGAGCGGGGCGACGATGCACGGCGACACCGCCGATCCCGAGCCGGAGGGGAGCAACCCGCACCATCCCGGCTTCATGACGCGCGGTATCCTGCGACCGGAGACGTATTACTACCGCCGCCTCTTCACCGACGCGACGCGCGCCGTCCGCGTGGCGCGCGAACACCCCGCCGTGGATCCGACGCGCATCGCCGTGGCGGGCAATAGCCAGGGCGGCGGGATCGCGATCGCCACGGCTGGGCTGGTCCCGGATGTCGCCGTGGCGATGCCGAATGTCCCGTTCCTCTGCCACTATCGCCGGGCGACCGAGATCGTCGACACCAATCCTTACGCCGAGATCAGCCGCTTCTGCGTCATCCATCGTGATCAGGTCGATACCGTGTTCAACACGCTGGCCTATTTCGATGGCGTCAACTTCGCCACGCGCGCCAAGGCCCAGGCACTCTTCTCAGCCGGGCTGATGGACACGATCTGCCCGCCCTCGACGGTCTTCGCCGCCTACAACCATTACGCCGGGGAGAAAGACATCCGCGTCTGGCGCTACAACAACCATGAGGGCGGCGGCCAGCACCAGATCCGCGAGCAGGTGCAATTCCTCCAGGGGATCTGGCCGACCGAGTAAGCCAGGAACGATCACCTTAGAGGCACAGGGACGCAGAGACGCGCAGAGGAGATGACGATATTTTCTCGTTTCCCCACTGTGTTCCTCTGTGTCTCTGGGCCTCGGCGTTAAGCGTTCCTTGTCAGTCGCCAGTAGACGCCGCCCTCGCGGGCCATCCAGCCCCCGCCGATCAGCTCGCGGCGCAGGGTCGCGGAGTCGGGGTGGTGGCGCTTGATGATCTCATTCACCTCGGGTTCGGGATAGCGCCGATCGGGCGCGAACTGCTCGGCCAACCAGCCCAGGATCACATCGCGTTTCTTGCGGCTCGCCGGGATCTCCTTGAGGCGATCGCCATCAAAGAAGTCGCGGAGGATCTTGCGCTGCCAGGCATCCTCCCCCATGTCGTCCACCAGCGAGGCGAGTTTTTCGCGCGTCAGCAGGTCTTTGTTCGCCGCGCGTAAAGCCTCTGCATCGAGGCGGTAGAGGTGCGTCGTCCCTTCCGGGCGCATCCGCACCAGGCCCAAGGTCTTCAACTTCGTGAGATGGTGCGACACGGTTGGCTCCCGCACGCCGAGAGTCGTCGCCAGTTCTTCCACGCTGCACTCGCGCCCGGCGAGAATCCCGACGATCTTCAATCTCGTCTCATCGGCCAGCACCTTAAAAAATTGGAGCAGCGTCTGAAATTCTTCCTGACTCATACGAACCCTCCTCAGAACAACCGCCACCCTTAATATAGACGTGCGTTTAATTAGAAGAGTATCAAATCTTTAC
>DATCMP010000298.1:0-16997 GCA_036563365.1 Thermomicrobiales bacterium | reverse complement strand
TGGAGTGAACCCCTGTTACCAGACCACGGAGCAAGTCAACCCTTCCGGCTAGTCGCGTACGTTTCCTCGAACTCGGCCGGTGGCTGATAGCCGAGGCTCGAGTGCAGCCGCTTGGTGTTGTACACGTCATCGATGAATTGCGCCAGATTGGTTTGCGCCTCCGCGAAGGTCTGGTCGTCCTTCAGGTACACCTCCTCGCGCTGCAAGGTTTTGACGAAGCGCTTCGCCTTGGCATTCTCGTACGGGTTGCCGACCCCGGCCATGCTGATCCGTGCGCCCGTCTCGGCCAGGCGCGCCACATAGTCGGCGCTGGCATACTGCACCCCCCGATCGGAGTGGTGGATGAAGCCCGGCGCGGGCCGGCGGGTGGCGAGCGCCTGGTCGAGCGCGGCCAGCGTGAGGCGCGTGTCGATGTGCCGCGCCGGGTGCCGCCCGACGCAGCGCCGCGCGTGGGCGTCGCGCAGGCACGCCAGGTACACGAAGGTGGTCGGCAGGCGGCTAGACGTGCTGTCCGCGACCCAGGCCCGGTCGAGCCGGTCGACCGCGAGCGCGCGCGGCAAATTGGGATAGGGGCGGCAGCCGTGGCGCGAGTCGGTGGTCGCCACGCAGCGCCGTTTGCGCTGGCACAGCAGGGATTCCCGGCGCATCACCCGCAGGATCCGCTTACGGTCGACATCCCAGCCGTCGCGCTGGAGGGCCGTGGTGACGCGGCAATAGCCGTACCCCGGGAACGCGAGGGCCACGCGCTCGATGGCGTCGCGCAGGCGCGTCGCCCCCGCGCGGGCCGCCGTATCCTCGCGCCGGTGGCGATAGTACCACGCCCGGTTGATGCCGAAGAGCGCGCACAGCCGCCGGGGCGAGACCGCGGGGTGGGCGGCGTGGGCGGCGGTGATCATCGCGTGTCGCTCCGCGACGCCGCGCCCTGTAGTGCCTTTTTTAAGATCTGGTTCTCCAGCGCCAGCTGGCCGCAGCAACGCTCCAGCTCCGCCACCCGCTGCTCGAGGCCGGCGGGCTCTGCCCCTTCGCGGGGCGTGAAGGCGGCCTCACCACGCGCGTCGTACTCCTTGCGCCAGCGCAACAACACGCTCTCGTGCAGGTGATGTTCGCGACAGATTTGGGCCGGGCGCTGCTCGCCGCTCGCGACTTGGCGCACGATCGCCAACGTGAACTCGCGGCTGTAGGTTCGGCCAGGCATCGTTTCCCTCCTCCTTGTCCGGTGAGTCTATCGCACCGGGGAAGGTTGGCTTGCCTCGTGGTCTGGTGAGTGGGGTGCAGTCCACCCACCGATGCCTGCGCCTCCTGCCGCTGCTGCCGGGCCTGCGCTGGTACGCCGCGCACCTCGCGCCGCGCCACCTGCGGCTGGAGCGCGTCGCGATCCCGCTCCCGGGCCTGCCCGCGGGCCTGGCCGGGTTGCGGATCGGCTTCCTCACCGATATCCACCACGACCGCGGCCGCCCGCTCGCCCTCCTGGCGCGGGCGGTCGCCCTCCTGCGGGCCGCGCGACCGGACCTCATCCTCCTCGGGGGCGACTACGTGGTCGGGCGGGCGCGCGGCTTCGCCCCCTGCGCCCGAATCCTCGGCGAGTTGCGCGCCCCGCTCGGGGTCTACGGCATCCTCGGCAACCACGACCACTGGGGCGACCCGGACGGGCTCGCGCGCGCTGTCGGCGGCCGGCGTGACCGTCCTCCGCAACGACGCGCGCCGTCTCGCCGCGCCCGGCGGCGACCCGTGCTGGCTGGTCGGGCTCGACACGGCGTTCCAGGGGCGGGCCGACCCGGACGCGGCGCTCGCGCGCGTGCCCGCCGGGTCCTGCCGGATCGTGCTGCTCCACGAGCCCGATGGCGCGGACGCCCTAGCCAGGCGCGGCGTGCGGGCCGACCTGTTGCTGGCTGGCCACACGCACGGCGGGCAGGTTGCCCTGCCGGGGCTCGGGCCGATCCTCCTGCCGCCCCTGGGCCGTCGCTACGTGCGCGGGTGCCACGCCACGCCGGCCGGGCCGCTCTACGTCAGCCGCGGGCTCGGGGCGCTGCCGCCCTTCACCCGCCTCGGCGCCCCGCCCGAGGTGGTGTTCTTGCGTTGTGTCGGGGTGTGCTATCCTCAGCGGTCGTGCGTGATGGATGGTGGGGAGAGCGAGGAGCGACAGCTTGGAGGCGTGCCCGCGATGCGGCTCAACCGCGGTGAGGAAGGACGGCGTTGACCGGAGAGGGGGCCAAGCCTATCGTTGCCGCGACTGTCGGCGCTGCTTCACCGCCCGCAGCGCGACGCCGTTCTCGGGCTACCGCTTCCCGCCCGAGATCATCGCGCTCGCGGTGCGCTGGTATTTGCGCTACCGCCTCAGCTACGCCGACGTGGCCGAGTTGCTTTCCGAGCGTGGTGTCCGGACTGATCCATCGAGCATATACGCCTGGGTGCAGGAGTTCGCCCCGCTCTACGAGGCCGCGGCGCGCTCCTTCCGCCGGGCGGTCGGCGAGCGCTGGAGCGTGGACGAGACCTACGTGAAGGTGGCCGGGGACTGGGTGTATGTGTATCGGGCGCTTGACGAGCAGGGCCAGGTTGTCGACGTCTACGTCAGCGAGCAGCGGGCGGCTGAGGATGCGGCGACCTTCTTCCGCCGGGCGATCGAGGCGACGGGCGTGCCCCCGACCGCGGTGACGACCGATTGCGCGGCGGCCTACCCGCCCGCGCTCGCCGCCGTCCTGCCGGACGTCCTACACGAGACCGGTAAGCGCCCCCAGCAGCGGATCGAGCGGGATCACCAGCATCTCAAGGGGCGCGTCCGCGGGATGCGCGGCTTCAAGACCCTGGCCGGGGCGCGCGTGCTGTGCCGCGCGCACGCCTTCCTGTGCAACCTTCGCAACGGCTGCTACGACCTCGGGGCGACACTCGCGGTGCCACCCCTCCGGGTGGTGTCCTCCACGGTAACGGCCTGGGACGCGCTGACAGCCGATCTGCTGACGTGGTAGAAACCACGAACGCACCGGCACTCGCCTCCACATCGCCGCCCGCCACCGGCTCGCACCACGGTCACCCCGGCACAACGCAATAGCACCCGATCAACACGACTGAGTGGCGGCACGAGCCATTCCCCGTCTCCCCGCTCCGCACCTGGCCCTCGTCGCCCTGGACGGGCGGCTCGACCCGGCCAGGCGGGCCCCCGTGTGGCAGGCGAGCGCGACCGCGCGGGCCTGACCGATCCCGAACATCACGACCGGCGGCACCAATACGCAGAGGAGGTAAGACATGATCGATCGGAGCGAGCCGGATCTGCGGTTCGACGCACACGCCCGCATGGCGCGCGCCGTGGCCGGTCGCGGCTGGCGGCAGGAGACCATCCTGCCGGCGCCCGCCCCGCGCGCGGCCCTGGCGGCCCTGCTCCTGGCGCTGGCCGCGCGGTTGGCGCCGCAGGTGGCACCGGGAATCGACGCCGGGGTCGCGGTCGGCGACGCACCGGCGTTGCGCCTCGCGGGCTGGGAGTGACGCCAACCAAGGGGGCGAGCATCGTTGGTGGCGACGGATGGGAGGGGGGCAATGTACGCGCTGGTCATCGAGCACGCGGCGGGGCTGCCCGGCTACCGTCAGCGCCTGGAGCTGCAGGCCGACGGCTACCGGCGGCTGGTGGAGGTGTTCCTGTTCGACGCGGCGGAGGATGTCGCGGCGGCGCTGGACGACCAGGACCGGCGGCGCTGCGCGGCGGAGCAGCTCGGCGGCGGCGCTGCGCGGCGGAGCAGCTCGGCGGCGCCGCGTCCGAGTGCGGCCTGCTGGTCTGCGCGGGCGACGCGCTCGGCACCCCGGCGGTGCTGCTGCGGCGAGCGCGGGCGACGTCGGCGAGCGCGGGCGACGTCGGCGAACGGCGGGCAGGTCTGCTGGCGCGACCGCCTGCAGCCCGCGGCCCCGATGGCCGACCTGTGGTGAATCTCGTGAGGACAGGCGGCCTGACAGCTGCCGTATGCCCATCGGGGCGCGAGGAGGACGGTATGCCGCACCGACGTCTCGGGGGCGCTGCACCCAGCGTGCTAATCACCGCGCTGGCGGTGGCCCTGGCCTTCGCCGTCGGCGTGGCCGTCACGCTGCTCGCGGCCCCGCCGTCGGCCCGTGCCCGCGACGCCGTCCTGGTCGGCTGGCCCGCAGGCGGAGCGGTCTAGGTCCGCGAACGGGACGCTTGGCGCGCGGTCGGTGACCTCACCACCGTCGACCCCCGCTGGGGGCACATCGCCTGCCCGCCCGGGAAGCGGCCCGGCGCGGGCGGGGACGCCTCTGTGATTTGCGTGGCGGGCGCGCCGTAGACGACGGCAGGCACGTGCCCCAACCGGCCGGGACGCTTCGCTCGCGGCCCGGGTGCGCCCGCACCGGCGGCACAGCCCGCCCTCACCCTCCTCGCCCTGGTCGAACTCCACCTCGCCATTGGGGACCGCGCGCAGGCGACGACCACGTCGGCGGAGGCCCGCGCCCTGCTGGAGCCGCCGGGGGCCTGTCCCGCCCTGACACTGTCAACTTGAGTCACGCCGGACGGCCAACGGGAGCCTGAAGGGGTACTGTCAACTTGAGGAGGCGATAGGGGACACGGGCGATACAAGGGTTGGCCGAAGCGAGGCGGGCGGCGCTGCTCAGGCCAGGGGTAGCGCGCCGGTGATGGCCCGCCAGGTGGCGAAGCGTCCGGCCCTCGTCTCGCGGTAGGCGGCAGCGGCAAGGTGGTGGCGGCGCGGGCGGAAATGGCTGGCGATCGGGCCGTAGGCGGCGAGGAAACGTTGCGCGTGGCCGGGGGGCTTGAACCGTCGCATGCGCCGCTCGCGTTCCCGCGTGGGCCGGTGCGCGTTCTCGGCCCGGTTGTTCAATCGCCGGTGCTGCCGGTGCTCGACGCCGGGCAGCACCTCCCGCTTCGCCGCCCCGTAGCTCGCGAGCTTGTCGGTGATCAGCACGCGCGGCACGTATTGCAGTCCCTTGAGGAGTCGGCGGGAGAACTTCTTGGCGGCGGCCTTATTCCGCCGACGCTGGACCAGGATGTCGAGGATGTTGCCCTCCTGGCCCACGGCTCGCCACAAGTAGTGCTGCTCGCCGTTGATGGCGATGACCACCTCATCCAGATGGCATCATCACAACGCACCTTTTCACCCTGACACGCGCCACGCGGGTCGCGGTGCAGCCCCTCCGTCGCCGGGGCAAGGACCGGCCCGGCTAATCGCTGGCGGATTGAGCGCATCGGCCTGAGCATCCACGCCGAGGAGGTGTGCGATGGGCAGGCGGTGCAAGGGTGACGCGCTGCGCCTCGACCGCTCCTGGGTCTGGACAGCGGACGCCGAACGCCGCTGGCTGCGCGCGTTCCGCCTGCTGCTCACCCCGGAGCCGGGCGAGTTGGGCGACCGAAGGCAGGAGGTGGACGATGAGGAAGATCGTGGCGGCATACGCGCGGGTCTCGACGGAGCGGCAGGTGGAGAGCCAGACGATCGCACAGCAGGTCGCGGCGCTGCGCGCCTACGCCGCAGGGCAAGGTTGGAATCTCGCGGATGAGCAGATCTACTGTGACGACGGCTGGAGCGGTGCGCGCCTCGACCGCCCGGCGCTCGACCGGCTCCGTGATGCCGTCGGGCGCGCGCTGGTCGATACCCTCCTCATCGCCGGCCCGGATCGGCTGGCGCGCCGCTACGCTTATCAGGTCTGGCTGCTGGAGGAGTTCGCGCGGGCCGGCTGCGCGGTGGTCTTCCTCGACCGACCCCCGACCGACGACCCGCAGGACGCCCTGCTGGTGCAGATCCGCGGCGCGGTGGCCGAGTACGAGCGGACGGTCATCGCGGACCGCACGCGTCGCGGTCGGCTGGCTGCGCTCCAGGCCGGGCGCTTGCTGCCCTGGAGCAGCCCGCCCTATGGCTACCGCGTCGCCCCGCAGGCCCCCCGCGACCCGGCCGGCGTGGCCCTGGATGAGGAGCGCGCGGCGGTCGTCCGGCAGGTCTTCGCCTGGTACGTCGAGGACGGGCTGACGCTCCACGCGATCGCGCAACGCCTGACCGCCGCGGGTACGCCGACGGCGACGGGCCAGGCGCGCTGGGGGCCGACGAGCGTCGGCGGGATCCTGCGCAACACCGCCTACCGGGGCACGGCCTACGGCAACCGGGAGCGGCGGGTGCCGGCGCGGCGGCGCTACCCGCTCAGCGGCCGCGAGCCGCGCCGGGCTGGCGGTGTCTCCGCGCAGCCGCGCCCGGAGGAGACCTGGATCGCCGTGCCCGTCCCGGCGATCGTCACCGCCGACCAGTTCGCGGCCGCGCGGGAGCGCCTCGCGCGCAACCGGGCCTGGTCCCCGCGCAACACCCAAGGGGAGTATCTCCTGCGCCGGCTGGTCAGCTGTCGCCGCTGCGGGCGGGCCGAGTGCGTCAGCAACAACGGCCGCTACGCCTACTACCGCTGCCTGCCCCGACCCGGCGAGGAGCATACGCCTTGCCAGGAGCAGCCCGTCCCCACGAGCGCCCTGGACGCCGTAGCCTGGGCCGACCCCTGCCAGGTCCTCACCGAGCCAGCGATCCTCGAGGAGGCGGTGCGACGGGCGCAGGCGGGCTGGCTCCACGACGATGCCCGCGCCGCGCGGCACCACGACCTGCGGCAGCGGCATGCCGCGCTCGACCGCCAGCGCCAGCGGCTCATCGACGCCTACGCCGCGGAGACCATCACGCTCGCCGAGTTGCGGACGCGGGTGCAAGCATTGGAGGCGCGGCTCGCCGCTCTCGCGCACGAGGAGCAGCAGCTCGCGGCGAGCACCGCGCAGCAAGTCCAGATCGCGCTCGTGGCTTCCCGCGCCGAGGCGTTCCGGGCCAGCATCGCCCAGGGGCTGGACCAAGCATCGTTTACTCGCCGGCGGGAACTGATCGAGCTGCTCATCGAGCGCGTCCTGGTCGACCCGCCCGAGGTCGAGATCCGCTACGTCATCCCCTTCGGCGGAGCAGCCCATCGAAAGGTGGCATTGCAATCACGCCATCCAGGTGCCACTTGTCTCCAGGTCGTGGCCGACGGCGGCGCAGGGCATTCGCGTAGGTCTGGCCGAACTTCTGGGACCAGCGCCGGATCGTCTCGTAGGTGACGACCACACCGCGCTCGGCGAGCAGCTCTTCCACGTCGCGATAGCTGAGGGCGAAGCGGAAGTAGAGCCACACGGCGTGGGCGATGATCTCGGCGGGGAAGCGATAACCGGCGTATGTTGATGCCGCGATTTTATCGTTCATGCCGCAAGTATCGCACGCTCACCACGCCGCGTCGCAAGTTGACAGTACCTGGGCGGCCCAGTCGGCGGTCGGATGGGCGGTGCAGCTGGCCAGGTGCACACGGCGCGTGCCGACTTTAAGGAAGAACAGGACGTGGAGGGTTTTCAGGAAGCGCGTCTCCACGGTGAAAAAGTCGCAGGCGAGCAGCTGGTCCTTATGGCGCGCAATGAAGTCGCGCCAGGTCGTCGTCCGTCGTCGCAAGGGTGCGGGCGGCATGCGATGCCGCCGGTGCGCCGCGCGCACCGTTGAGGCGCTGACGGCGTGGCCGAGCTTGCCTGGTTCGCCCTGGCTGCGCCCGTGCCACCAGCTCGGAACCCGCCGCCCCACCCGGCCCGGCTATTGACGCCCTCCCGCATCCGGCGTCGTTACATCCGAGGCAACGAGTCCCCCACCGCCGTGGAAAGGGTGCGATGGAGATGCCGTCCTCAGCAGCGAGCCAGTCGCTACGCGAGTAGGTCACCGCCCAGCCCCCGCGTTCGTCGCGGGTACCTCGATCCCGAGTTGGCCGCATACGGTGGGCAAATCGAGGTAGACGACTCGCGCCCCCGGCACGTAACAGAGCGCGGCGACGCGTGCGGCAATCATCGCACGCGTCGCCGCGTGGGCGGGACCGAGCGCCCGCGTCAGGCCGGACGAGTCGGGGAAGATCACGGCCGCCGCTTGCGTGTGCCTCACAGGCGCATGGAACAATGCGGTGCGGAACGGGGCAGGTAAGGGCGGCGACTGCTGCACCAAGCGCGCCCATAGAGCCTGATCGGCTTCGGCGAGACCGACACGCTCCAGTACCTGGCGATGCTGACTGGCCTCGGCCACGATCGTCTGCCGCCACTCCAGGGTCTTTGGCCTATCTCCGTCGATTGCGGTCGGCATCGGCGCGGCGGAAGTCCCTCGGTGGTCTTTCGTGGAATAGCCTGGGGGCGGTGCCCAATCTTCCTCGATCATCCGACGGAGCCGTCCGGGCGTGAACCTCGCATCATGCGGGTTATCCTCCCGCTGCCGATCGAAGATGGCAATTTGCTCGCTGATCTTGGGCTGCGGATACCGTGTCGCTAACCGCGCCGCCACCGACCGGGTTATGCCACGGGTCGCCAACTCTTCAATAGTCTGATATGGACTAATAACAACAACATCGTCAGTGATGACCATTGCTGTGGTGTTCGCTTTTGGAGGTTGTTGTTCCTTAGTCTCTGGTTGATTCTCTGGGTTGATCTCTGGTTCCTTAATAGAAGGACGCAAATCGATCGCATCTGTCGGCTCGTGACGATCAAATGGTAGGGGCAGATTGATCACTTCGGGCGGCACAAAGTGATCAGACGGGGTCAGGTGCCGCTCTTTATGCCGGGGCATTGTGATTAAGTGGTTTGGCTCATTTTGATCAATTGGTGCAGTCGAAGAGTTCGCGCTTATCTGCTGATTATTTTCCCTATGCTCGGCAGCGTGTGCCGTACCGTCCGAGCACCTCGGCGCGAGTTCGAGTGCCCTCACGCGATCGAAGTCGATCGTGTACCACAATGTCCGATCGCCCGCGCCCTGGTTGTAGGCGGCGGTGGTCAGCAACAGGCCGCTCTCGATCAGTGTCCGCAGGGCGCGGTTTATCGTCGGGGCCGAGCGGAAAGGGAATTGCTCGTGCCAGCGATGGAGTGGGCAGCGACACCAGCGGCGACCGTCGCGCACGAGCGGGGCGCGACGGTCGCCGAGCCAATAGCGGACCTGTTGCAGGACGAGCGCCTCATCGAAGCCGATCCGTGTTGCCAATTTCGGGAGCAATAGGAGCGGTTCCTCGTCCAAGAGGAGGTCCGTAACCGGCAGGGCGGTGGTACTCACCGCACCCTTCGCCCCGTTATTCCGCGCAGCGGACTGACCATGCGCCGCCCGGTAGAGTCGATCGAGTCCGATCAGCCGATCGAACTCGACCGTGTACCACTTGGTGCGGTCACGCCGATCGGCGTTGTAGTTGGCGCTGCTCAGGAGGCCCTGCTGTTCGAGGCTGGCGAAGGTCCGTTTAACCGTGGCAACGCTCCAGAATGGGAAGTTACGCTCTTGCCAGGCCTCGTAGGTGTTATAGACCCAGCGGCGTCCGTCGCGCACCTGGGGGCGCAAATCATCGGCGAGCCAGTACCGGATCTGTTGGAGGACGATCGCTTCATTGAGGCCGACGAAAGCGACCAGTCGAGGTAGGACCAGCAATGGCCGATCGGCGATCAGCAGGTTGGTCGGCGAGAGCGACGGAAGTGTCACACCGGCACCACCCGTCGATCGGTGGCTTGGTGGCGATGTTGCGTGGCTTGTTCGTTCATCGCTATCCGCACCTCTGCAGCCACCCGTCGATTACGCTCCTCTAGCGAGCATGCCTACACCTAATCATCATTCTAAGGTAGCCCCGTTGCCCAAAAACCGTGCGCTGCTCGCCCCGCAGTCATATGCTCCACACGTGTTGCGGCGAAGGATTCCCTGTTGTGCTGCGGATCATCGCGTGGTGCCAGGATGGCAAGGTTAATGATGTCCCACCCTCCGGTGACCGATGACCTACCCACGAGGCGGGTGCCAGGACTATCCAATTAGCGAAAGTGTTAGCAATAACCCCCCAGTATAGTCCTCGCTATGGCTACCTGAAACCGTGTAGCGCTTCTCTCACCGGATTCCCGTGCCCAAAAGTGCCAGTCAGCGATACTTTTGCAGCCTTGAATTACGGGGTGATTCTTGTAAATTAAAGCCTGCGTAGTGATTTTTGGGTCTATTGGCGCTCAATCGGTGAACGATAACCCGCCAGAATATACCTGAATATGACTGGACGGGCTGCGTTGATCGCCAACATCGAGCGGCAGTGCCAGATACATTGTGCTGATGTTCTGTCTATTCTGGCGTAAAAACAGCGAACAAGCGCGACGGTGCGCGACTCGGCAAGGCGATGTCGGCGGTAGGGGGGGCTACGATATCTCAGCAGCGCTTATACGCAGAGCGTGCTGGTGCGCTGCAGCAGATCGACCGTGTTATTGGCTTATCATCGTACGCTATCGGTCGGTGTCTCGTAGATGTTGGACTCACTTGGTGAGCGATAACCCGCCAGCATAGTCCTGAATATGACTGACTCGGCATCCCAAGATGCTCAGGGGCAATAGGGGATTCTTGGTGGAGGGTTGCGCGATGGGAGGGACTTAGCCTTCGGCGAGCCAGTCGCGGACCCCCTTGCGGAACGCCGCGGAGGGGCGTAATTGCGGATTGGCATTGCGTTCGAGTTTGCTGATGTAGCTCTGTTTCACCCCGAGTAACCGCGCGACATCGGTCTGATTCAGCCCGCGGTCGAGGCGCGCGGTTTTGATCAGCGCGCCTAATTCGCCCGGATCATTCGGGATCTCGACCCCTTCGTTTGGCATCGTACGTCGCGGCAGGGCGGGGCGCTCTTGCCGCAGATATTCAAGCGCGATCGCTGGCGGGTCGATCAGGAGGATGCAGGTGAGCCAGCGCTGCGCCCAGCCGCGTTGCTCGGAGATCGCCTCATCCCAGCGTTCGTATTGCCACCTGCTGATAACGCCGTCGGTCTCGAGGGTATCGAGGGTTTTTTCCAGTCGTTCGCGCGTCGAGTTGGGGTAACGCGTGTTAATCTCCTTGCCGATCGCATCGAGGAGTTCGGTTACCCGATAGGGGCGCGTGTGCCTGCCCGGTGTTGAGGCGCGCCAGTGCCAGCTGAGGAAACGGGCGAGCCGTTTTTCCCAGGTTTGGCGATAAGGGTCGTACTTCAATGCCTGAGCCGAGAGGAGCGCCGTCTGGCTCCCCGGACCCAGGAGATACCGCGCGAAGACCGCCCCCGGCTGGAAAATGAATCGTTCCATATCGATCATCGTGCCGGTTTTGTCGGTGCGGCCCAGGCGATCGGTGATCACAAACGCGCGGCTCTGAAGGGTGAGGTGCCGATCATTACCGACCTCACCCGCTGTCCATTCCTCGGCGGGGTCTGGCACCTGCGCGATATTGATCCAGATATTCTGGATGTGGGCGATCGCGCGTTGCATCTCGGCCCGTTGTTCCGGCTCGAAACCGCTGCGGCGACCATTGCCGCGACTACGAGGCTTGATCCCGCGCATGGTCAGGAGGCCATCGACATCTGCGACGGCGCGGTCGCCGACCCCTTGTGCCTGCGCCAGCCAGATTGCGCTCAGGGCGTCGAGCGCATCCGCATCGAGGTCGGAAAGCTCCTCGCGCTGGCGCCACATCAGGCGCGCCAACTCATCCAACTCCTCCTCGCGCAGTATCGTTTCCCCATCTGTTCCGGGGGGGCGTAATTGCGCCTGGCCGAGGATCCCGCCACGGGTGAGTTGTGCCGTTGGCCAGGGGGTGTCGTCGTCGTGATTGAACGAGCCCTTGTAGAGGGCCTCGCGCAGGGCTTGAAAATGGGCGGAGCTCATCACCGTCAGGTGGCCATCCTCGAACGGGGCGAGGATATCCGAGATGACTTGCCCCGTTCGATTTGCGGGAAGGAGTTCTGCCGGATGGCCCAACGGGCTGGTGCCGAGCAAGCGTGCGAGGCGCGCGGAGGTGAGCGCGCCCGGTTCGAGGACAAGGACCGCCGCTTTCGCCAGTTCCTGGGCATAGGTGATCACGAGATGCCCCGAGCGTTCGCGGAGCGCCTCGATCGTGCCGCCCAGATAAGTTTGGAGCTTGCGGCGATACTCTAGGGGCGGGAGCGCTCTGACTGCCGCGCCGCCGAGATCGCGGTTGAGATCGGCGATTGCCAGGGCATTCTGGTGCGACCAGACCCATTCGACCAACCCAGACCACGGATCGATTTCGAGCAAACCCGATTCCTCGAACAGATACCGCGTGAATTGGGTGAGACGGTCGCTGATCGCCGCGGTATCCGCCGCACTATCGCCGCGCTTCCCGGTCACCGTCTCCCCGGTGACCTCAACCAGCCACGGCGCGATCAGGGCTGCGGTCAGCGCGAAGAGGGGGGCTGTCTCGCGTAGAGCGGCGGCGCAAGCGCGTACACGCGCCCGCCGCGCCTCCTCGTTATCGAGGGTCGCGTCATCCGTATGCGATGAGGATGAGAGGACCGCGACAAGCGCATCGATACTGGCCCCGAGATCGACCGCGCGGGTCGCCTGTCCCGCCCAGCGTGCGGGATTGAACTCGGGCAAGCTCGGTCTTCGCTTCGCTTCGCTCTGTGCCATCCGCTGCTCTCTCCTCGCCACGTCTGCTGCCCACGCTCAGTTCGCGAAGTGCTAGAGTCAGCGTGGCGTTCGTGATGTGCCATTGGGCGCTACGGGGCCGCAACCGACTGACCCTGGTGACGGCTCCGTTCCCGGTGCTCCGCGCAACTCTCCTCACTCTGCGGCTCATGGGTGCCGAGCAATCCATGGTAAAGAGCAGGCAGCCAGGATGCGTCATCGCCCTGCGCGGCGAGTTGGCCGAGCCGGCTCTCTACCTGCTGGCGAACCTCCGTCGGCAGGTGCCGCCGAATGAGTTCCCCGACCGCGCGGCCAACCGCTCGCCGGGCGGCAGGATGGTTTTCTACGCCGTGATCGAGATCGACAACCGGTTGCGGTAATTCTGGTGCCGGTTCCTGCTCGCCCTGCACCGGAACAAAAACTTTTTGTTCCGGTGTCGTTTCGGTCTGGTTAAAGGCTTCGGCTGCTGCTATCGGGTTAGCCGTAGCGCCGGCTGGGTAATGACCTGACTCGCGGAGTCGCCCGCCGCCTTTCGAGCGTGGATTAGTCGCACCATTGGCCCGCAGCCGATCGCGCACTCCGAGTACATCGGCCATGTGCAGGGTCTCGCCCGCACGCAGTCGCTCCTTGAACGTCAGCACTTCCTCGTCGGGCAACTGCTGGATAATGCCGGCGGCCGAGACGGGAACCTGACGCCGCGCGATCGCATCGGCGATGACCTGATCAGCGAGGATGCGAAGGCGTGTCCGGATATGCTGCGCTGATTTGTGGACGCGGTTCGCCAATTGCGGCGGGGTCATCGTCTCGGCGTCGAGCAGTTCCTGGTACGCGCGGGCCTCATCGAGCGGGCTGAGTTCTTGCCGCTGCAGGTTCTCAATCAGCTGCATCACGCGCAGGCGCGCACCTTCTTCGCCACGGATGAGGATCGGGAGGGTGCGTACGTTGGCCAGCTCTGCGGCGGCCCGGCGTCGTCCCCCGGCGATGACCACATAGCGCGTACGGCGATCTGGGAGCGCACCATCTTCGCGCACCACCAGCGGCTGAAAGATACCGAATTCGCGGATACTATCCGCAAGCTCCAGGAGGCGTTGATCGCCACCATCATACGACCAGTCCCGGCGCGGCTGATCGGGATCGGGGACCACCTGCTCGATCGCAACCTCGAATGCCCCGGCGAGCCGCTGTTCGCCGATATCGAGCACATCGGGCGGTTCGGCGCGCGGCTGTGGCGCGCGCAACTGCGTGAGCCCGAACGCTTTGCCACCTTTACGTGCTGACATGACGTGCCTCCACCAGCGGTGTACCAGCAACGTGCTCCGTCGCCGCGATGACTCGTGCGGCGAGTGCACGATAGGCGCTTGCTGCCGCCGCGCGTGGTTCGGTTGTTGTCACCGGTCCGCGCGCACTCAACGCGCGTCGGATCGCTTCTGCAAGTGGGATCGGATCGGCGACCAGATCGCCATAGGCTCCGCGCAGGAGGTCGACACCGTGACGGTCGATCGTCGTGCCGACGCGGTACGCATTCGGCACGATCGCCAGCCGACGGCAGCAATCCTCCCCATCGGCTTCGAGTTCGTCGAGGGCACCGAGGGTATCGAGGAGGGCGTCGAGGTCTTGCTGGGCGAGGGCAGTGGGCAGGATCGCCCACCCTGCGGCGAGCATTGCGCTCGTGGCGGCGAAACCGAGCGCGGGCGGCGTATCAATCAGGATGATGTCGTAGCCCTCGATGGCGAGTAGGCTACGGCGTAACCGCTTAAAAGCCCCCGGATTGTCATAGGAGGCGAGGGCCACCGCCTCGATCGTCCGGTCGCCGGGGATCAGATCAAGCCCTACCTCCATGTGGCGGATCAGCGTCGCTGCCGCCAGACCGGTCGTGCGGATACACGCGCCGATTCCCTGTTCGCCCGTGGTGGCCTCGTCGCTCAGGAGTCGCGTGAGCGATGCCTGTGGGTCGAGATCGACCATTAGCACACGTAGACCTGTCTCGGCGAGTGCACCGGCCAGATTCAGTGTAGTCGTACTCTTGCCGGCCCCACCCTTGCGATTGATGATCGCGACAATATGCTCCCGCTTCACGGTTCCCCTTTCTGCGCCGGTTCCTCGAGGCACCCCGATGGCTATCACTAACGCGGCTCGCTTGTCGCGGCGGGGATCGCCCGCTGCGCGTCTTTGTAGCGTCGCAGATCGGCCCGTTCCACCCGGTAACGCTGCTTCCCGGCGCGAAATGCCGACAGCTTCCCCGCTTGAATGAGGGCGTAAACCGTATTGCGGCTGAGGCGCAACTCGTCACAGACCTCGCGGATAGTGAGCGGTCGTCCCGCCTCTATACCCAGCTTGCTCATCGTGCATAATCCTTTTCGGCACCGTTTTTCCCGCAGCAGGATAGCGTACGTACAGGGTATCACGCGTGCTATAGACTGTCAAGTTCGGCGCAAACCGTCCCAATCTAGCGTGTTTGGTCCTGACGGCGAAACCCTGTTGGGTGGTGGTATGGGCGCTTTGTCCAGGTGGGGAATAACAAAAACTTTTTGTTATTCCCGCGTAGAGTGTCAATAAGCATGGACGTCGCATGGTTCTGTTGGGTCGTGCGGTGATGTGGTAACCTTGCGCGCTTGCGACAACGGGGCGGCAAGGGGGTGATGGCCGTCTTCTTCTTCGTCGTCGGGCTGGAGATCAAGCGCGAGGTGCTGGTCAGGGAGCTGGCCTCGCCGCGCCAGGCGGCGCTGCCGATCGCCGCCGCGCTCGGCGGGTTGGGGGATCCCGATGGCGACCGACATCGCCTTCTCCCTCGGCGTGCTGGCCCTGCTGGGCAGCCGGGCGCCGACCGGCCTCAAGATCTTCCTCGCCGCCCTCGCCATCGTGGACGATCTGGGCGCGGTGCTGGTGAGCGCCCTCTTCTACTCGAGCGAGATCTCGTGGGTGGCCCTCGGTGCGGCCGCCGGCTGCCTGGCGCTGCTCGTCGCCCTCCTCGGCCTCGGGCTCTGGGTCGCCTTCCTCGCGTCGGGGGTCCACGACACGATCGCCGGGGTCCTGCTCGCGCTGACCATCCCGGTGCGCACGCGCGTCGACACCGGCGAGTTCTTCCAGGCGGCCCATCGGCTCCTGCACGACTTCGATCGGGCGGGCGAGGGGGGCGCGAACATCCTGACCAACGGCGGTCAGCAGGCCGCGCTGGCGGAGCTGGAGACCTCGCCGAGGGGGTGCAGACGCCGCTCCAGTGCCTGGAGCGCGCGCTCCACCCCTGGGTCGCCTTCGGCATCGTGCCGCTCTTCGCCCTCGCCAACGCCGGCGTCGCGCTCGGCATGCTGCTCGGGCTGGTCGTCGGCAAGCAGGCCGGCGTGACCCTCTGCGCGTGGCTGGCGGTGCGCTCCGGCCTCGCCGACCTCCCGGAGGGGGTGGGGTGGCGGCGCGTCTACGACGCGGACTGGCTGGCCGGGATCGGCTTCACGATGTCGCTGTTCATCGGGTCGCTCGCCTTCGGGGAGGGGGTGCTCCTCGACGCCGCCAAGGTTGGTATCCTCGCCGCCTCGCTGCTCGCGGGGGTGGTCGGCTGGGGGATCCTGCGCTTCGGGGTGACCCCGCGCCCGGCGACGGCGTAGCGGGCGGGACCTCGGGATGAATCGACACACGTCGAGTTCGACGCCTCGACCCGGGAAGCCGATCTTTCCCCGGGCTGCACGAGGTTCGAGGCGATCAACAGGGGGACGAGCGGCATACCGATCATGGCCCCGCGCGAGTCTGAGAGGGGGATGAATCGCCGAACGGCCGCGTGGTCGCTCTGGATGAGTTGGTGGTTGAGCGTGAACGCGGGCATCTGCCTCGGTTTGGGGCGAGGGAAGCCCTGGGTATGGAGACTCGTGGCCAGCCTGCTCGGCCTCCTCGCCGGAATCATCCATGTCGACCGCCGCTTGGGCGACTCGCGCTCGGGGCGTCTCGGGGGCTCCCGATGCGCCTCTGCCGCTGGCGTGGTCTCGGCCACGCGTCACCCTCCTGCCTTGTGCCCGACCGTCGCGCGCAGCCTCCCCGGCCGCTCGGGCTTCATCGGCGCTTCGGCTTGAGCATGGCCGCTGAGCCAGGCGATGACCTTGGCGTCGAACGGCGCCCGCTCCTCGGCCTGCGACCAGTGGCCACTGCGCTCGAAGGCGTGGTAGGTGCAGGCGGGGAGGCGCTCCCGGCGCCCGGCCCAGGCGAGCGGCGGGTCCGGATAGTCGTGCCACGGGATCGAAGTTCTCTCTAGGCCGCTCTCGGTGGTGGGGTCGCGTACCGTTTCGCCGACAGGTGGCCGACGATGGCACACGTCATGCACCTGGGACTCGCGGCCCGGCGAGCGGTCGCGCGTGGGTAGTGGGGGGAGTCCGGCATGGTGCGCACGATCGGTGAGCAGCAGCGCGACCGTGGCGCCGAACGGCCGCCGGACGGCGCGGGGGACGAGGTCGGCAGCCCCCTCGGGTACTGTCTGTATGTTAGGGTGAATGAGGGGCGAGCTGACTCTGGCACTGTCTGCGCACCGACGCTTGAACCTGAGATGTCGCTCGCCCCTCTGCACTGGCACCCGGTCGGCAGACTGGACGGGAGCGTGTCGCGTACT
>DATCMP010000296.1:0-9237 GCA_036563365.1 Thermomicrobiales bacterium | reverse complement strand
CTTCGACCGGTGGCTTCTCGCCGGTGAGGAGTTCGTAGAGGATGACGCCGACCGCGTAGAGATCGCCAGCGATACTCGCCGGATCGCCCGACCGCCCCTCCGGTGCGCGATAGGGCGCGAAGCTGTCGGCGCGCTCCCAGGCGAGAGACATCCCGAAGTCGGTCAACACCACCGCCGCACCATCGGTGCCGTTCGCGCGGAGCAGGACGTTGCGCGGGTGGAGATCGCCATGTGCGATCCCGTAGACATGGGCCGCCGAGAGGGCGTCGAGGATCCGCGCGACGATCGGCAGCGCCCATCGTGGGGGCAGCGACCCCTCTTGTGCCAGCAGATCGGCCAGATTACGCCCTTCGACCAGTTCCATCGTGATGAACGCGCTGCCGTCGTGCTGACCCTGGTCGAAGACGGTGACGATATTGGGGTGACCGAGACTGGCGGCGGCGCGGGCGGTGAGGTAGAGGTGCGCGGCGAGTGCTGCATCGCGCCCGTAGCGGTCGCGGAGCAATTTAATCGCGACGGCGTGATCGAGGACGCGGTCACGCGCGCGATAGACGCGCGCACGCTCACCCCCACCGAGCTCTTCCAGCAGATCATACTGTTCGAGGAGCTCGAATGGGGCGACGACAGGAGCTTCCGGGGCGACACGACGCACCATGCTTCCTCCAGAACCGGTGGCCCGGTGAGAAGATCGGTCGGCACTGCGGCAACTAGACGGCGGTTGTCAACGCACGGTGAGGACACCGCCAGCGACATCATAACATGTACGTACACCCTTGACCAGGGTGTTTATGAGGATTTCTATGACATTCTTCATGGTGTTTCGCTGATTGCGGTCCGGTCTGAATACGGGATGGCTGGTCAGAATCCCCCAGGGGCATCCGGCCTGTGGGCGGCTCACGCCGCCACGAAGCCTCCCTGGGGAGGCTAGGGTTGTTGCGATGTAGTGCTTTCCTATTCCGGGGCCATCGGCAGTTCTAACGAATCTAGCCCACGAAGGTGGGCTTCGTGGCCCGCAGGCCCATGAGGCGTGACTTCAGTCACCGGCCAGCCCGTCCGCCAGCCCCACCGATCAGCAGCTCCCTACTGTCCGCCCGCGAATTGCACCGTGTTGATGAGGATATAGGGGACGCCAAGTCGGCCACCGGCGGTCGTGTTCTGCAACATCAACGTATTCGCGCCGACCTGGAGCACGCCAACAGGGATAGCGATCCGCATCTGCCCCCAATAGCGATCCGTACCGCCGACACCATGATCGGTGGTCGGGGCGTTGGGGAATGTTGTCGGCCCGCTGAAGACCGTGACGCCATTGATCGTGACGACGAACGTCCCTTGCGCGGCGCGCTCGTCATCCAGCCCTGTTAACAACAGCGTCAGCGGCACGTTGGGGGCAACCGGAGCCTGAAAGGTGAGGGTGCCGCGTTCGTAGCCGGTGCCGACGCTGTAGAGGGCCACGGTGGGACGACCGTAGAGGGTGCCGTCGTCGCGACGGTACGCCCCTTCGATCTGGGTGGCACTCAGCGTTGCCGTAAAGCCCACGGGGGCGACGGTGGCCGTCGGCGCTATGGTGGCGGTCGGTGCCATTGTCGTAGTCGGGGCGATCGTCGCCGGTGGGGCGCTCGGCGCAACGACCGGTGCCGTTGCCGCCGTTGGTTCAGTCGCTGCAACCGTCGGCTCTACCGCTGGCGCACTCGCTGGCTCCGCTGTCGGCGCGGGCGCAACCGTCGCCTCCGGCACGGTCACCGCTGCGGCCGTTGTCGGCGTAACCCCTCCCGCGATTGCCGCGATGGTCGGTGTCCCCGGCGCGGGTTCCTGGGCCGACCGTACCAATGCCCCGGCACCGGCAACGCCGCCCAGCAACAGGACACCGGCCAGCAGGATTGCCCCGCGCCGGGAGTGCCGGGGCTGTCGTGCCTGCCGCACTCGCGTGACAACTTCGGTGGGTGCCGTGGTCAATTCCACGGGCGTCGGCGCGACCGGCGGTGCGGTCGGCAATGTCAGCGGCCCGGTGACCGCAAGCAACGCATCGCGCATCGCCGCCGCACTGGGATAACGCGTCGCCAGATCACCGGCCAGGGCGCGATCGGCAACGGCCAGCAGCGCCGCTCCCTGCCCGTTCGCGGCGGCCTGACCCCCCGTCGTGAGGAGCGCACGCAAGAGCGCACCGGCGGCATAGATGTCGGCGGCGGGTGTGAGGGTGAGTTCGGGTGCGCTGTACGGGGCATAGTCCGCCCCTTCGTGTGCCGGGAATAACCCGCCCACGCCGAAATCGGTCAGTACGATCGCGTCGGTTTCGCCGCGCAGCAGGATATTGTGCGGATGGAGATCGCCGTGGATAATACCGGCCTCGTGTGTCGCCACTAGGGCGTCGAGAATTTGGGCAACGAAGGTGGCGGCCCGGCGCGGTTCGATCGTCTGACCCTCGGCCAGCACACCGGCGAGGTCGCGTCCCGCGATATATTCGCTGGTGATGAACGCGGCGTGCCAGGAGGCACCGTGATCGTAGACCGCCGCGATTTGCTGCGGGGCCAGCGCTGCCGCGCCGCGCGCCAGGGCATAGAGCCGCGCGATCCGGTCCGGGTCGCGGCTGTGCTCATCGCGGAAGAGTTTGATCGCGACCCGTTGCCCGAGCACGCGGTCCCGCGCGAGGTGGACACTCGCGCGTTCGCTCCCGCCGAGGCGTTGGAGCAATTCGTACTGGGCCAGCAGATCGGCGGCGTTGGCGCGGTCGGGAGCGGTAGTCAGGCTCATCGGGCATTCTCCACTACCACGACTAGCGTCGCCATCCTGGCGCGAATAGTCCGCAGCGCGTGGCCGGTCACCAGTCGCAACGCAGGGGATGATGAGCGCACCGGCACCTATTTAAGTCGATCATACCATGTACGTACACCTTTGGCTAGTCCTGATCCGGTTCTGTTATGGAATGTGGGAGGATTGCGATGGCACCAACGATCGAGACGGTGGCGATTATCGGTACGGGCGTGGTCGGGCGCAGTTGGGCGCGCGTGTTCAGTCGTGCCGGGTGCCGGACCCGGCTGTATGATGGTGACCCGGCACAGGTCGAGCGGGCGTTGGCCTGGTTGCAAGAATGCGCCGTTGCGGAGGCCGCCGAAGGCGATAACGAAAGCGTTAACACCGCGATGGCGCTCGTCTCCAGCCACAGCGATCTTGCCGAGGCTGTCGCTGGCGCGGGCTACGTGCAGGAGAGCAGCCCCGAGCGGTTGCCGCTGAAACAGCCCCTCTTCGCCGCACTGGAGCGTGCCGCCGCACCCGACGCGATCCTCGCCAGCAGCACCTCCGCGCTCGACATGACCGCCATCGCCAGCGGCCTGACCACGGCGTCGCGCTGCGTCGTCGCCCACCCGGTCAACCCGCCGCACGTCATTCCGGCGGTCGAGATCGTGCCGGGGCGATCGACCGATCCGGCGATCGTGGAGCGCACCGCCGCCCTGATGCGGAGCGTCGGGCAGACGCCGGTGGTGATGAATTTCTACCTCAACGGCTTCCTGCTCAATCGGATGCAGGCGGCCCTCTGGCAAGAAGCCATCCATCTGGTAGAGAGCGGCGCCGCCGATGTCGAGGCGGTCGACGCTGTGATCCGCGATGGGCTCGGCCTGCGCTGGGCGCTGATGGGGCCGTTCGGCGTCGGCGATACGAACGCCGATGGCGGCGTGCGCGAGTATTTCGAGCGGTATGGCCCCACCTTACGCGGGATCATGGACGAACTCGGCCATATCCCCGCGCTCGATGCCGCGCAGATCGAGCGTTTAGGACAGTCCACCGACGCGATGAACGGCGCGCGGTCACGTCCGGCACGGCTCGCCTGGCGCGACCGGCTGATCCGGCGCATCATCCGCCTGAAGGGCGAGGAGCCGCTATAAGCGGCGAACGCCCGATCCGGCGAAGTGCGCGATAATGCCGCCGAGATACCATGACGATAAGATGGCTGATGGGCACGGAGTGTTGAAGGGAGGTGGGCGTATGCGTGTGTTGGTCATGGGCACCGGCGGCTTGGGTGGCTATTACGGTTGGGCGCTGGCGAGTCATGGGCATGATGTGACCTTCGTAGCACGCGGGGCGCACCTCGCGGCGATCCGCGAGAACGGCCTGACGCTACGCAGTCTGGTCACGAACGAGACGCACGTCATCAAACCGGCGCAGGCGGTCGAGAAACCCGCCGACGCCGCTGATGGTGCCGACTTCGACCTGATCATCTTCACCGTCAAGGCGTTCGATACCGAGGCGGCTGCGGCCCTCCTGCCACCGGCTGTGGGGCCGAGCACCGCCGTCCTGACGTTGCAGAACGGCGTGGACAGCGTCGACCTCCTGAGCGCGGCGGTCGGGGCCGAGCATATCCTGGGGGGGACGACGCGGATCAACTGTGTGATCGCCGAGCCGGGGGTGATCGTCCAGAATACGCCGTTCTCGAAGCTGGAGATGGGCGAGTTGTCCGGCGAGGCGACGCCCCGCATCACCGCGATCGCCGAAGCGTTCCGGGCAACCGGGATCGAGGTCTTTGTCAGCGATGAGCCGTTGCGCGAACTCTGGACCAAGTTCATCATGATCGCGCCGCACGCCAGCCTCACCTCGGCCACCGGTCAGGCGGTCGCCGGTATCCGCTCCGTGCCAGAGGGGTTGGCCCTCTATCGCCAACTGATCGAGGAGACGGTCGCGGTTGGTCGGGCCACCGGCGTCAACCTCGCCCCTGACGCGACCGAGCGGACGATGGATTTCATCATTAATCTCCCTCCGGGCGCGAAGACCTCGCTGCTCTTCGACTACGAGCGTCAGAATCGGGTCGAACTCGAATACCTCACCGGGACGGTCGTGCGGCGCGGTCGGGCGCTCGGCATCCCGACCCCCGGTTTCGATGCCCTCTACGCGGTGTTGAAAGTCCGTGCGCTCGCATTCGGCGGGTTGTCGTAATTCGACAACGTGATCGGGCATAGTGAAGGAGAAGTCATGCGTAAGGTGAACACGGCCAAACAGAAGATGCTCGCGGGGGAACCGGCCTACGGCTATTCACTCGGGATGGGTTCGCCCCTCTCAGCGGAGGCGTTGGCACAGACCGGCATCGACTGGATCCTGCTCGACAATCAGCACGGCTCGTTCGGGCCGGAGAGTACGATCATGTCGCTGATGGCGATGGCGAGCGGTTCGGCGACGCCGATGGCGCGCGTCGCCCGCAACGACTACACGATGATCGGGCGGCTCCTCGATGAAGGGGCGCTGGGAATCATCGTGCCGATGGTCGATACCCCGGAATTGGCGAAGCAGGCCGCCGATGCCTGTCGCATCCCACCGCACGGCACCCGCTCGTTCGGCTGGGGCCGCGCCGCGCGCTACGGCGACGACTACGCCCAGTGGATCGATGAAGAACTCTTCGTCGCGATCCAGTTGGAGAGTATCCAGGCGGTCGAGAACGCCGAGGCGATCCTCTCCACGCCGGGGGTCGATGGCGTCTGGGCTGGTCCCGCCGACCTCGCCCTGTCGCTCGGGATCAAACCCTGGGAGGCCGCGAACGACGATCGCCACGGGCGGGCGCTCGAAAAGATCGTCCAGGCGTGCCGCAACACCGGCAAGATCCCTGGGCTGGCCTGCGGCTCGCCCGCTGAGGCGAAGGAGCGTGCCGCGCAAGGTTTCCAGTTCCTGACGGCCGGTGGCGACATGGGCTTCATCCTCTCGGGGGCCAAGGCGGGCTTGGAACTGCTCAGGTCGTGAGCGAGTAGTCGGTAGTCAGTTGCTCGGTAGCAGCACTTACGGCCCCATCAAATGGGCAAGCACTGCCAACACCTTACTGACTACCGGCTACTGACTACCGACTACTACCCCCAGGTGTAGCTCTGCCCCCGGCGCGATCATCGCGCCGGGGGCTGCGGTTGTGTGCGCTTCTATCGCTATGCTGGCGCCCGCGATTTCCCCGACTTGCCAGCGCGGTGCCGTGTTGTCGGCGGCGTGCAGGGTAAGTCGCGTCGTTCCGTCATCGCTATGCAGCCGTGTTGCTCCAGCAGTGTTCTCAACGTGGAGGTTGTCGGCGAAGCAGAGGCGGAAAGCGAGGGCAAGGGACACGGCAGTTTGCCCGGCATTGGTCGCCAGCAAATCGAGATGGAGTGCGCCGTCATCGAGGCGGGTGCTGAGGGTCAGGCGTACCGTGTCGCATTGTACGGCGCAAGTGGCAGCGGTGGGGTCGCGCTCGACGAAACGCCAGCGGGCGAGTCGCGCCGCTTCCGGCTCAGCGGGTGTGGGGCCGAGGGGTACGCAACCGTAGTCGAGCGGAGCCGCGCGTAGGGCGCGTGGCCCTGCCGCGCGGAGGATTTGGTGCCACAGACCATGGTCATCATCGCCCTGACGCACGGCGTAACCGACACAGGCACCGCCGAAGCCGGGCGCGAGCCAGGCGATTGCCCGCCCGCGCGGGTCCACGATCCGCAGTAGCTCGGCCCCCTGCCCCGCCCAACCGGGCGGGGCAGGGGGCGTATCGAAGCGCCGCATCGGGCTACAGCGTCACATAGATCGTGTCGTCCTCGACGGTGACAAGGTAACGGCGCAGGCGCACGCGCTCATCGGCGAGGGCTTTGCCTGTCAGCAGGTCGAATTCCCATCCGTGCCAGGGACAGGCCAAGATTTCCCCCTCGCGCCCCCAGCGATATTCGCCTGGCGGCGAGACGAGCGTGGTCCCGCCGACCCGCCCGCGACAGACCGGTGCCAGCTCGTGCGGGCAAAGATTGAGCGCGGCGATGAACTCCCCGCCGACGTTGAAGAGGCCGAGCGAGTGTCCCTTCACCTCGATCAGTCGCCGTTCGCCGGGGGCGAGTTCGCTCGCGCGCCCGACCGCCCAGCGGCGTGGGCCGCGCTCCCGCCCTTGCTCAGTCATGACGCGCCTCGGCAAATTCCTGGGTCGGGGTCGCGGCGGTCTTCGCCGGGAGGCGGTAGAGCTCGCGGGCTGTCTCGCTCATCACGCGACCGCGCAGGGCGGCGGGGAAGGCGCGGGCGGCGAAGTCGGGAGTGTCACCGTCCCAGTGCGGGAAGTCGCTGGAGAACATCAGCATCTTGCCCACGTCGAACATGTCCAGCATCGCGCGGAAGTGGGCGCTGGCATCCGGCTCCTCGATCGGCTGGGTCGTGAGGAGGATATGATCGGCGATGATCTTGCTCGGCGCGCGGTCGAGCCAAGGGGTTGTCTGGCGTAGCCCCATCCAGTTCTTGTCGAAGCGCCAGAGGAGCGGCGGCAGCCAGAGCGCGCCCGCCTCCATCATCACGAAGCGCAGCGTGGGGAAGCGCTGGAACGTCCCCTCGGAGACGAGGCTGATCAGGTGCGCCATGTAGCTGGCGATCAACCCGGTATGCCATTCCAGATAGCTCGCCGGGTAGCCCGCCGCGGTTGGCACGCCCGAGATTCCGACCCCTTCGGTGCCGGGGTGGATCGCGACCGGTAGGTTTTGGGCGACGGCGGCCTCGTAGATCGGGTGGAAGAAGCGATGCCCGTAGGACATCTGCCCGCCGCTCGGCATGATGACCTGGGCGACGCCCGGATGGTTGCCGAGTCGGTGGATCTCCTGCGCCGCCTTGGGCGGGTCGGTCGGCGAGACGATCAGCGAGGTCCGCAGGCGCGGATCGGCGGGGAGCCAGTCGTTGATCAGCACATCGTTCATCGCCGCGCAGACCGCCGCCCCGAAGTCGGGCTCCGGCGACAGGCCGAAGCGCAAACTCCCCTCCGGGTTCATGATCCCGTACTCGATCCCGAACGGCTCGATGAAATGCTCAATCAGGCGATGCGGGTCGGCCTCGATCCGCTTCCCATCCTCGGTTACGGTGTCCGCGCGCATCACCCCATTTGGGTTCCAGTAGCCCAGGACGCCGGGACCGCGATTGCCGCCCGCGTAGCGTGTGCGCCACGGCTCCGGCAGGAAATCGAGGACCCGCCGGTCATCGAGGACCGGGTGAATATCGGCGTCGATCACGGACCATCGTTCAGCCATCGCGCTTGCCTCCTGCTGCAAAGCGTTGTCTCGTCTCGTTGCGGGGCAGGATACCATGCGACGACTGTCCCTTGCGGGAAGTGCGGCAGCGGGCGAAGCTGTGTATGATGCCACCGACATATGGTTGGAGCGTCATTTGGTCAACGCGGTATGCTGGCGCTGTGCGGGACATATTGCGGTGGTGTGACAACCGGATGTTATTCCTCGGGGTTTGTGTGCCGGGCATCTCGGCTGATCGGGTATGTGAGGGGGAGGATGGTTACGAAGATTGCGGTCATCGGGGCGGGGCGGCGCGGCCACACCCATACGGAGGCGTGCGCCGACCTCGAAGGGACGGCGCACGTCGTCGGCGTCGCCGACATCGACGAGAGCCGCGCGCAGGAACTTGTTTCGACCAGCGCGCCGCACGCGAAGGCGTACACCGACGCAATAGCGATGCTACGCGAAGTCGAGCCGGAGATCGTCTACATCACCACACCGCCGCCGCTGCACAAGGAGCAGGCGTTGGCCGCCTTCGCGGTCGGCGCGCATGTGGTCATCGAGAAGCCGATCGCGCTGAGCGTGGAAGAGGCGGAGGCGATCGGTGAGGCGGCGGACAAAGCGGGCAGGTTGGTCCACATCTGCCACCAGATGCGCTACAACGAGGGGATGACCGAGATGCGCGAACTGCTCGCGAATCAGCCGGTGGCCCTGACGCACATCTGGAATTATCGCAAAGGGCCGGACATTCCGGGGAACTGGAATCGCGCCTGGGGCGGCGGGCATGTGGTCGAGTGGGGGATTCACTATCTTGATGTCTGCCGCGCGGTGATGAATACCGAGGCGGTCGAGATCTACGCCCGCTACACCGATCAGATCTTGCGCGGCCAACCGACCTGGGACAACTGGGACGGCTACAGCCTGACGGTGCAATGGGCGAACGGCGCGGTCGGCAGCTACGCCAGCACCTACGGCCTGAAGCCCGGACTTGCCGGGGCAAGCGGCCTGGTTCTCGTCGCGGCGGAGGGGCAGGCGACCTTCTCCTGGGACGGCTCGACCTGGACGACGCCCGAAGGCGAACAGACCTGGGGCGCCGGGCCGCGATCCGGCGAACGTGGCCTGGCGCGGGCGTTCGTCGCGGCGGTCAACGGCGACAAGGGTGCCATCCGCCAGCCCTACGCCGACGCCATGAAGACTCACCGCCTCGTGATGGCCGCGAACGAGTCGGCGATCACCGGGAAGCCGGTCAGGTTGTGAGCGAGTCGGGAGTCGGGGGTCGTGA
>DATCMP010000293.1:0-1753 GCA_036563365.1 Thermomicrobiales bacterium | reverse complement strand
CGCTTAACCTGGAGCAGATCTTCCGGCGACACCACCGGCGCGACGCGGGCGGCGGTTCCGGCCTCGGCCTGGCGACGGCGCGCGCGCTCGTCACGCAACACGGGGGGCGGCTCTGGGCCGACAACGCGCTCAGCGGCGGGGCGGCCTTTCACCTCGTGCTACCGAGCGCGTTGCCGCACGACCAATAGCGACCTCGGGACCGTCCCGGTGCCCCTCGAAAGCCGGTCATCGAATAGGGTAGGGGATCATAGGGGATCATAGGGCATCAACGGATGGCGCATCAGTGGATGGGGGCGATCCGCTAAACGGCGCGCGGGTGGTCCTGTTTCCGCGCGGGGAAACGCTGAAGCGGGGATGCGGAGCGCGGCACATCCCGGACAAACGCGCGACCGCCCGCCTGCCCGTTAACCTTCCTGTTTACTTGCGCGACGATTTCGGCGACCTCGACGGGGTATCGTGTGGTTGTGGTGCCGCGGCGTGGCGAGCCTGGATCGGCTGATCCTCGCTGCGAACGTCGACGGCCCGGGGCCACGATGCCCGCTGGCTTCACACCCTCCCACCCGGGATCCGCCGTCCGGCCGCTCGCAAGGAGTATCATGCCACTGAACCTGCTTATCGCCGATGACGATACCGACCTGGCCCGCCTGATCGGCCTCAGCGCCCGTGTCCTCTGGCCCGATTGCGCGATCACCACGGTCGGTGACGGCGGCGCGGTTTTGCGCCATGTCGCCACGTCCCCGCCGGATCTGGTCATCCTGGACGTGATGATGCCGCCCCCGGACGGCATCGAAGTCTGTCGCCGGTTGCGCCGTGACCTGCCGCAGGTGCCGATCCTCCTGCTGACCGCTCGCGACACGACCCTCGATGAGGTGCGCGGCCTCGATGCCGGTGCGGACGACTATCTGACGAAGCCATTCGATCACCTCAAATTGCTCGCCCACCTGCGGGCGTTGCTGCGGCGCAGCAGCCCCCGCGCGGACAAGCCCGCCGCGATCCAGGGGCAGAGCGTCACCGTCGATGAGCTGCACGTCGATTTCGCGAATCATCAGGTCTACCTGGGGGGAGCCCCCGTCGAGTTCACCCCGACCGAATATCTCCTGATCGAGACGTTGGCCCGCCATGCCGGCGAGATCGTGCCGCATCAGGTCTTGTTGGAGCGCGTGTGGGGGAAAGGCTACGTCCACGACATCCACTACCTGAAGGTCTTCATCAACCGCGTTCGCCAGAAGATCGGCGACGATGCCTTCCGGCCGCGCTATATCGAGACGCGGCGTCGCGCGGGCTACCGCCTCGCCACCGCCCACCGGGACTGAATACGCGGCACCGCACAACATAGCGACACTTGCTCGCGGGGCGCATGAGGGATTGCGGTCGTCGGGCATAAACGCGGCCCCGGTGCTTGCACCGGGGCCGCTGTTCTTGTCGCCCTGCTTCGGAAACCCTTGGGGTAAGCGCGACCGGGCTCGGACCTGCGACCGCACGGATGCGAGCCGCGCGACGGTCGTGTTTCCCCAGGTCGGCTCATGTCAGGGGCGGCTTCCACGGGCGGGAATGCGCGGTGCCACGGCGCGGGGGATCGCCACCTTTCTCCACGTCGATCAACTGCCCCCGTCTGCCGGTCGGGTGCCCGCTCACGTTGACGGTGTCGCCCCAAGGGGGCGAGCGGCGCGGCGTTCCTGCGAATCTGGCCGCGCCGCTCCGAGCTGACACGGAGCCAGGGGAGGGGCGCTCATCCTGGGGCCACAGCTCATCC
>DATCMP010000292.1:0-2462 GCA_036563365.1 Thermomicrobiales bacterium | reverse complement strand
GCTGGGGGCCACCCGCGCGGCGCACGCGGCCTACTATGCGGGGCTCGCGGAGCAGGCGCGCCTACCGCTGCTCCACGGCGAGCAGGCGGGCTGGCTGACTCGGCTCGCGCGCGAGCACGACAATCTGCGGGCGGCGCTGGGCTGGTTCATCGAGTGCGGGGACGCCGAGGCCGCCATCGCCATCGGCTGGGATGTCGCGCACTTCTGGGTCGCGCGCGGCCATCTGCGCGAAGGGCAGCGCTGGATGGAGCGGGCGCTGGCGCGGGGGGTGGTCCTCGGCGCGCGTGCCAGGGGGCGGGCGAGCTACGTCCTCGCGCACATCGCCCATGGCCTGGGGCGGGTCGATGACGCGGCGGCCCGCTACGTGGAGGCGATCGCCCTGGCGCGGGTGGTCGATGATCGCGAGCTGCTGGCCTTCGCCCTCAGCGCCTACGGTTTCACCGCCGCCGTCCGTCGCGACTTCGAACCGGCGGAAGCGGCCTTAGTCGAGAGTGAGGTCGCGTTCGCGGCACTCGGCTACGACTGGGCGCTCGGTGGGGTGTGGCAGGGGCTGGCCCTGATCGCGTTGGGGCGCGGGGAGATCGACCGGGCTCTGGCGCTGCTCGACGCGGGCGCGACACGGTTGCGGGAAGCGGGGGCGTGGTGGCACCTGATCGTCAGCCTGAATATCCAGATCCAACTGGCGCTGACCCGCGCTGATCACGTCCGCGCGGCGGCGCTCTGCCGCGAGGGGGTGGCCGCCGCGGGGCGGATCGGCGACACCACCGCGATCATCTATTGCCTCGTCGGCCTGGCCGGGGCGTTCGCGCTCGCCGGGCAACCCGAGCGCGCGGCGCGTTTTTTCGGCGTGGCCGAGGCGCTGCGCGAGCGGACCGGCATCGCCATCGAGGTGCCGGAGCGGCGTGCCATGTACGACGAACACCTAGCGCTCGCGCGCTCTGCGCTCGGCGCGGCGGCGTTCGACGCGGCCTGGGCGGCGGGGCGGGCGCTTGCGCCGAGCGAGGCGATGGCCGAGGCGCTTGGGGGAGCGCCCTAGCGCCCGACTCGTTATCGCGGTAATCGGCGTGCAGCGTATGTAGGTCGTCGATGAAGATCGGCACCAGGTGGCCTGCGGCCACGAAGCCCGCTGAAGTGGGCTGGACGTACCGGATTCAGCCAGTGATCTTCTGTAGCGCCCCCACGAAGTCATCGATTTCCTGAGCGGTCAACCTATCCCCCGCGCCGACAAGGGCGAGCGCCCCGCGCGGCGCATCTGTCGGGGCGGTTTCCTCGGTCGCGTTCGTACCGACGAGGGCGGCGAGCGGGTGCCCCTGGCGCTCGATGATGATCTCGTCACCACCGTCTGCGACTTCCGCGATCGGAATAGGCGCTCATGCGCCGTCGCCGTACCACGCGGGGGCGTGGCGCAGCGTGGCCCACTGCGCGGCGTCGTGGCCGTAGACGAGGAGGGCACCCCGCTCGGCGGCGATCCGTTGCAGGCGGGCAGCGCTGGCGCGGGCGGCGTCTTTGTCGGCGTATGCGCCCCAATCGTCGGCGGCGAGTTGGCCGCTCGTGTAGATCGTGTCGATCGCCAGCAGGATCGGCTGTTCGCCCGGAATCTCGACGAGGACGGCCTGATGCCCCGGGGTGTGGCCTTCCGCGAGGAGCAGGGTCACGCCGGGGACGAGTTCGTGATCCCCCTCGATCTCCCGCCAGACGAGGCCGGGGGCGTCGAGATACGCCCGCTGCTGCGCGTTGCCCGCCCGTGCCGCCGCGACCGCCGCGCGCTGGACGACGATCGGGACGCCGGTGAACTCCGGTAGCCCGCCCGCGTGGTCGAAGTGGAAATGCGTGGCGACGACGTGCGTGAGGTCGGACGGCACGATGCCGAGCCGCGCGATCGTCTCCCTGGCGTGCGCGGCCTCGCCGCCGAGCGGGCGCATCCACGGGGCCAGCGACGAGCCGTCCTGCAAGATCGCGCGCGGCATCCCGGTATCGACCAGGATTTTTGCGTCATCGGTCTGAATGAGATACCCAGGGACCGGCACGGTGATTCGCCGCCCCGCCTCGCTGGCGGGCATGATCACGCGCTGGTCCATGTCGATCTGGCCGTATTCAAGCGCGTAGAGTCGCATGGGACCCCCATGGTGAAGTACGAAGTACAAACGACGAAGTACGAACTGGGGCGCAGGTAAATGCTGCGCGGATTGTTGGGATTATACGGCGTGGCGGGGGCGGTTGGTTGTTGAGGTTGCGCGCAGTGAGGAGGCAGACCGTTATGAGGGTGGGTGGCTTTCGGTGGGCGTGGGTCGCCGGATGAATCCGGCGCTCGGTGGCCTGCGGGCCAGACCGGGACTGAAGTCCCGGCTAAGGGCTGCGGCCACAAAGTCCACTGAAGTGGACTAGGATTGTTGCAAGGCATTGCCAGTACTGGCAGGCACCGCGCCTATGCTGAACCTAGCCTACTTTAGTAGGCTTTGTGG
>DATCMP010000280.1:0-9647 GCA_036563365.1 Thermomicrobiales bacterium | reverse complement strand
GGGGCGCACGGCTGCTCGCCGCATTCTTCCTCACCGATGGTGCCTTCGCCGTTGCGGCGGGACAAGGTCGCTTGCGCCTGCCCGTGCTGATCGGGGCGGGGGTGAGCATGTACACCGCCTGGAACGCGGGGACGGCGATCGGGCTGATCGCGGGGCGGGCGTTGCTCAGCGTGCGTGGGCTCGGGATCGACTTCGTCCTGCCGCTGATCTTCCTGGCCCTGCTCATCCCGCTTGTCCGTTCACGCCCGACGCTCGCGGTCGCCCTGATCGCCGGGCTCGGCACGATCGTCCTCGCCCGTATCATCCCCCCCGGGTTGGCGGTACTGATGGCGGGGATCACGGCGAGTCTGAGCGGCGTGTGGTGGTCGCAAGGGTCGGCGAACGCCAGCGATAACGCAGCACAACAGATCGCGTCGGAGGACAGGTGAGCACATTCTGGGCGATCCTCGGCATGGCCGTTGGCGTCTACGCGATCCGTCTCGGCGGCTTCGCCCTGGCTGATGCCGTCCTGCCACCAAGACTGGAACAGTCACTCATCTTTGTCCCGGTCGCCATGCTGGCGGCGCTCTGCGCTTCCACGCTCGTCGTCGGCACCGGCGACCTTCCTATCCGTCTGATTGCCGCAGTCGGCGGGGGCCTGGTCATGCGCTTCACCAACAAAACATGGGCCTGTATCGTGGGCGGGATGCTCCTCTATTGGGTTCTCGGTCGCCTCTGATAGGGCATCCCCATAGCCTTGATCGAAACAGTACCCTTTATGACCTGCTCGATCATCCCGCGCGGCGCGCTCATTCCCCGTTGCGTCGCTGCGCTCGATACCACGTTTGGGCTACACCAGCTGTAGGAGGTGCTTGATGACGAATGGCCTGAATCAGCTTACGCTCCGTCACGAGTTGCAGCCGGGCGACCTCGGCTGGGTCATCGGGCGGCACGGCGAACGTTATTGGCAAGAATACGGTTGGGATGCACAGTTCGAGGCGCTGGTGGCAGGGATCGTCGCTGGGTTCGCCGCGAACTATGACGCCGAACGCGAACGCTGCTGGATCGCCGAACTGGGCGGCGAACAGGTCGGCTGCATCTTCCTCGTCAAGGCGTCGGATACCACCGGCAAGCTGCGGCTGTTCCTGGTCGAGCCGCTGGCACGCGGCCAAGGAATCGGGAAACTCCTGGTGAACGAGTGTATCCGCTTCGCCCGCACGGCGGGCTACAGCACCATCACCCTCTGGACGGTCGATATCTTGCGCGCCGCGCGACATCTCTACGAGCAGAACGGTTTTCGCCTCATCCATAGCGAAACCAACCGCAACTTCGGCCACGATCTCGTCGATCAGACCTGGGAGCTGACGCTCTGAATCATCGGGGCGGGCCGCCGGATAACGGGCGCGGCTTGACCGCTACCCGACAAAAACGTACGGTCAGCAGAACAGCAAACTCTGTGGTGGGATTAACCAAGCATGCGGGGAGTAGTGGGCGTAGCGATGGAAATCTATCTCCTGCGGCACGGCGATGCGGTAGACCGGATAACTGGCGACTATGCGCGCGATGAGGAACGTCCCCTAACCGAAAAAGGGCAGCGGGAAGCCCGGATCGCCGCCGAGTCATTACAGCGGCTGGGCGTCACGATCGCGCAGATCTTCGCGAGCCCACTTGTCCGGGCCACCCAAACGGGCGACATCGCCGCCGAGACCCTACGCCCGGAGCGCGGCCTCACCCGCCACGACGCGCTCGCCCCCGGCGGCAACCCGGAAGAGGTTATGGCGGTGCTTGCTGGTATCAGCCCCGACGATTCCGTACTCCTCATCGGCCACATGCCCGATCTCGGTGAACTGGCGGGCTGGCTGGTCTGGGGCGACCCGCTGGTAGCACTCCCCTTCCGCACCGGTGGGCTTTGCCGCATCACCGCGCCGACACCGCCGCTGCCCGGTCAGGGTAACTTTCGCTGGTTCGCGCCGCCGAAATTCCTCCGCAAGGTGGGATGAGCGGGCGAGGAAACGAAGGGAACGAGGACTTAACCACAGGGCGTACAGCGCACGCAGTGATGGGGTGGGGAAGCAAGAGGAATAGCCACAGCTTACGAATCGATGTACTATTCTGTTGATCGCCAGCCCGCCTTTGTGGTCTAACAACAACTTCCGTCGCCTCCAGCCGGGGCTTTCGCCCAACGGCGGCCCCCCCCTTTCCTTTCCTGCCGTGCCGCTGGCAAGGTTGCCGTACGCGACCGTATTCCTCACGCCCGACAGATCAGCCCACAATGGTCGTAGCACAGACAGCAGCGGCAGGGTTCATGCGTACTTGACGCCAACATTGGCTGGCGGATTCGGGCACCGCTCACCCTTCACGCAGAAGCCCTGCGGGCAAGGCGACGGCACCTGGGCAGCGGCACCAAACGATGGCATACTCTGACCTACGTTGCGCGCCGACGAAGCCGTACGGCGCAATTGTGTCTCAAGGGAGCAAAATCTATGTCGGGTGCCGGGACACAGCTACTCGTCCTGCTCCTACTGCTCGTTGCCAATGGTGTCTTCGCGATGGCCGAACTCTCCATCGCCTCCGCGCGCAAGGTACGGTTGCAACAACGCGCCGCCGAGGGGGATAGTGGGGCGCGAACCGCCCTCGAACTCGCCGAAGATCCGGGGCGTTTCCTCTCCACGGTGCAGATCGGCATCACCCTGATCGGTATTCTCACCGGCACATTCGGCGGGGCGAGCCTCGGCGCGGTTTTCGGACAGTGGCTCAGCCATGTTCCGTTGCTCGGTCAGGTCGCCACGCCCCTCGGCATCGGCCTGGCGATCGCCATCATCACCTATCTCTCGTTGATCATCGGCGAGTTGGTGCCGAAGCAACTGGCGCTCGGCAACGCCGAGGGGATCGCCGCCCGTGTCTCGCGCCCGATGCGGACACTCTCGCGGCTCGCCTCGCCCCTCGTCTGGCTCCTCAGCCAATCGACCGCGCTGGTGGTGCGCCTCCTCGGGGTACGGCCTTCGACTGAACCGGCGGTGACCGAAGAGGAGATCACCATCATGGTGCAGGAAGGGGCGCAGGCGGGAGTCTTCCAGGCGGCGGAACGCGAAATCGTCGATCGGGTCTTCCGCCTCGGCGACCAGCGCGTCTCCGACCTGATGGTGCCGCGCCCGCGCGTGATTTGGATCAATGCCCACAACTCGGACGAGGAAAATCTGCGCCTGATGGCGGAGAGCGGGTACACCCACTACCCGGTCTGCGATGGCGATCTGGATCATGTGCTCGGACTCGTCTCGGTCCAGGAGCTTTGGCAGCATAGCGTAACCGGGCAGCCAAAGACGATCCGCGAGGTGATGCGGACCCCGCTCTTCCTCCCGGAAACGACCGCCGCCTACAAGGCGCTGGAACAGTTCAAAGCGGCGAATCTCTGGTTCGCCCTCGTCCTCGACGAGTACGGCGGGATCGAGGGGCTGATCACCCTGGGCGACTTGATGGGCGATCTCGTCGGCGACGCGATCGCAACCACCAACGCGCGGAATATCGTGCAGCGCGACGACGGCTCCTGGCTGGTCGAGGGGATGCTGCCCCTTGATGAGCTTCGCGAGACCCTGCCGATCGGCGACATGCCCGGCGAAGAGCAAGGCTATTTCCAGACCCTCGGAGGTTTCGTCCTCGCGGAGCTCGGTCGTTTGCCGCAGGCCGGCGACAAGGTCGAGCAGAACGGCTTTGCCTTCGAGGTAATGGACATGGACGGCAATCGCGTCGATAAGGTACTGGTGACGGCGCATAGCGGAGAGGGAAAGTAACCCAATACCCCTTGCTAAAGTGATCTTGATCGCCGCCTGTACCAACCCGAGACAAGCTCCTGATCGAGCGTCGCACACTTACAAGCGGCGCGTCCTCCTGACCAAATTTGTTCTTGTATGCATCAGCACTTAGGTAGAGCTACGCGCTGCGTCCGTGCAAAGCCAGGACCAATCCTCCCCCTCGTCATCGAGACCATCGTCGGGCGCAGACTCGATCCATTCCAGTGCCTCGGCCTCGTACTCCACATCGGCCGCCATCGTCGCATAACCGGCATCGAGTTCTTCTAGACTGGGTCCGCTTGTATCGTCGCTCATTTGGCTTCCTCCTCAACCCAGCCTAGCGTCCGCTCTACGGCACGCTTCCAGTCGCGGTAACGACGTTCCCGGCCAGCTTCATCGCCGCCCGGCTGCCACTCCCGATCGGCCTGCCAGTTGCGCCGCAACTCGTCCAGGCCGCCCCAGAACCCGACGGCCAACCCGGCGGCGTAGGCCGCGCCGAGCGCGGTCGTCTCGGCGACGCGCGGGCGCACCACCGGCACACCGAGGATATCGGCCTGGAACTGCATCAGCAGCTCGTTGCCGACCATCCCGCCATCGACCTTCAACCGCGAGAGCCGCACGCCGGAATCGCGCTCCATCGCGTCGAGGACTTCGCGCGTCTGGAAAGCGGTCGCCTCCAACGTCGCGCGGGCGATATGCCCCTTGTTGATGTAGCGAGTCAGGCCGACGATCGCGCCGCGCGCATCGGAGCGCCAGTAGGGCGCGAAAAGGCCGGAGAAGGCGGGGACGAAGTAGATCCCGCCGCTATCGTCGACCGTCCGCGCCAGCGCCTCGATCTCGCCCGAATCGGCGATCAGGCCGAGGTTGTCGCGCAGCCATTGGACCAGCGCCCCGGCGATCGCGATCGAGCCCTCCAACGCGTAGACCGCCGGTTGCTCGCCCAGCTTGTAGCAGACGGTCGTCAGCAGCCCACTCCGCGAGGGGACGATCTGCTCGCCTGTGTTGAGGAGCATGAAGCAACCGGTGCCATACGTATTCTTGGCCTCACCCGGCTCGTAACAGCCTTGCCCCATCGTGGCGGCCTGCTGGTCGCCGAGGATACCGGCGACGGGCACACCTTCCAGTAGGCCGCGCGCCGTCCCATAAACTTCGCTGCTCGAACAGATTTTTGGCAGCATCGCGCGCGGCACGCCGACGATCCGCAGCAGTTCATCGTCCCAATCGAGGGTGGCGAGATCCATCAGCAGGGTGCGCGAGGCGTTCGTCACGTCGGTGACGTGGACGCCACCATCCGGCCCACCGGTCAGCCACCAGACGAGGAAGCTATCCACGGTGCCGAAGAGGGCGTCGCCGCGTTCGGCCCGTTCGCGCACGCCGGGGACGTTATCGAGGATCCAGCGCACTTTCGGCCCGGCGAAATAGGTGGCGAGGGGCAAGCCGGTTTGCGCCCGCAGGCGATCCTGCCCCCCCTCGCGCGCCAGGGCGTTGCAGATCACGTCGGTGCGCGTGTCCTGCCAGACGATCGCGTTGCAGAGCGGGTCGCCGGTCGCGCGATCCCAGACGATCGCCGTCTCGCGCTGATTGGTGATCCCCACCGCTGCGAGCTCGGTCGTCGCGATCCCGCCTTGCGCCAGCGCCCCTTGCACAACCTCCTGCGTCCGCGCCCAGATCTCGCGCGGGTCGTGCTCCACCCAACCCGGACGCGGGAAAATCTGTTGGTGCTCCCGTTGCGCGGAGCAGATGACCGTCCCGGCGCGATCGAAGATCATGCAGCGCGTGCTGGTCGTTCCTTGATCGATCGCGGCGATATAGCGCGGCTCAGCCATCATTCCACCCCTCTTCTGGAGTTTAACCCACATCTCGACAGACTACGGTATTCGAGGCGACCTGCCAAGGGGGAGACGAATGTTACAATGCTGCGACCAGCGACGAACCGTCGAGGAAGGGCCGCGGCAATGTTGTGCCTCGTTGCTATCGTCATCATATTCGGCGGTATCGCCTTCTTCTTTGGTGGTGCAGCGCTCTTCCAGCGCTCGCCAGAGACGAGGCGAGTCGTAGGACGCATTGCAACAATCATCGCCATTGTCGCCATGATCGGAACCTGCTGGTTTCTGCGCCATGTAGTCGCTGCGATGCGGGGATTATCAGCAGTTCGTGATCGGTACCACAGGTTGAATATGCAGGCAACGATCCGCGCAGCCACGCCCGACGACGTAACAGCACTTGCCGAGGCACATGTCGCCACCTGGCGCGAAACCTATCGCGGGCTCTTGCCCGATCACTATCTCGATGGGCTAACGGTGGCGGGGTGCGAGCCGCAATGGCAACGGCTACTCGCGCTGCCAACGGCGCAACGCTGCGTCCTGATCGCCGAAGGGTCAGATGGCGTGATCGCCGGTTTCGCCTCCGGCGGGCCACACCAGGGGACGCTCGATTATGCGGGCGAACTCTACACCCTCTATCTGCGACAAGCCTATCAAGGCACCGGTCTCGGGCGGGCGCTCTTCGCCGCTATCGCCGCACGGCTGCGCGAGCAAGGTTGCCCATCGCTCGCGCTCTGGGTACTGGCGACGAACGAACGGGCGCGCGGCTTCTACGCGGCGCAAGGTGGACAGTTGCTGCGCGAGCAGGCCATCGTCTTCGACGGTATCCCGTTGCGCGAGGCGGGGTACGGCTGGCGCGATAGCGACAGTATTGGTCGGCACAGGGAACGCGCACATGAGCGTTGAGCGCGAGTCACCCGCCCGCCGACCGCGACCACGATCCCCACTCCCCGTGAAAACGGACGACGAGTTCGAGCAAGCGCCGGAGAATCAGCCGTGCGGCGTTGCCACCGCGATCATCTTCGACTGGTCGCTGATGGCCTTCCTCGGCACCCTGCTGATCGTCGCGATCGTCCAGCGAGGGCTCACCTCGCGACAGGCCGCCTCGGCGGCGGGACTGGCGCTGCTGATCGGCTTGCCGCTCGTGGTATTGGGGGAGCTGTTGCGGCGCGGTCGGCGTGCGGCGCGGCCGATCCAGATCGTCGTCTCCGGGGTGATCGCGGCGGGCAATGTCGTCGGGTTGCTCAGCGATCTCGCGCGCCTGACGCACGGGGTGGTACAACCAACGACGAATATCCCGGCGCTGGCGGCGGGACTCTTCATCATCTGGGGTCTGACGCGACCGCAAACGATCGCCTGGTTCGCGCGGATCTCCGCGGCCCGAGCGCGCGAACGTCACGGCGGCAAGTGGCTCCTCCTCACGCTCGGGACAAGCGTGATCGTCGGCATCACCGCCGTCATCATCAGCCTGGCATAGCCAGCAGGGCAACGTGCGGCAAAGTTGGGACCATCGGGGGATGGTCGCGCTGGCTCGCCCTCGCCTATCCTGCGAAGCAGGGCTGCCGATCGGTCGGCACGACAGGCCCGGGACTGGTCAGCCCGAATCAGACATGACCGATCATTCGTCCGTAAGGATCACCATGCTCACCACCGCATTGCTCTTCGCGCTCGTCGTCGTGGTTGGCCTCTGTGTCGGCACCTGGATCGATGCCGCCGCCGTCGCTATCCCCGCGCACCGCTCGCCGTGGCGCTTGCCGACCTGTCCCGAGTGTGCGGTGCCGTGGCGCGGGCTCGCGCTAGTGCCGCTGCTGGGGCCGCTGCTGGTGCGGCGCTGCCCCAACTGCGCGCAGCCGATCACGCGCTTCCGGCCGTTGACCGAAGCGACGACCGGGATCCTCTTCGCCCTGGCCCTCTGGCGGGCGGGGCTGACGGTCGAGTTCGGCGCGCTGACCGTCTTCACCGTCATCCTGCTGGTCATCTTGCGGATCGACTGGCAGAATCACCTGATCTTCCAGAATACGATCGTCGCCGGGATTCTGATCGCGCTCGGGTACGCCGCCATCGCCTCGCCCGAACCGCGCGCCCTCCTCTGGGCTACCGTGGCGGCGGTCGGCGCAGCGTTCCTGTTCCTCTGCCTCTACTTCCTAGCGTTGTTCCTCTACAAACGGCGGGCGCTCGGCTTCGGCGACGTCCTGCTCGCCGCGCTGATCGGCGCGATGGCCGGCCAGAATGCGTTCCTGGCGATCTTCATCGGGATGATCCTCGGCGCGGCGGGCGGTCTGCTGCTCGTCGCCCTGCGCGTCCGCACGATGCACGACTACATCCCCTACGGCGCGTACCTCTGCGCCGGGACGATCATCGCGCTATTCATTCGCTGAGCAATTCGACTTCACGGGCTGTGGAACGCCTCTTGCCTCCCCTGGCAGCGTCGCGCCGCCGTAGCGACGGTGCCTCGACCCCTTTCACCGAAAGGTATTTCGTTGCGGCGTGGTACGCTGTGCTTGTAACCACGCCCGCCGCAATTGGGGCCGATCGGGAAGGAAGGAAGCATCGATGCCCTGGTTCGGCGAGACGACCCTGCGCCAGCGCCACGATCTGCCGGAATTGCTCGACAATCTCGACATGGATCATCACACGATGCTCGGGAATCTGCGCGACATCCGACGCTTCAACCGGCTCCTGCGCTGGGATGCGATGGTTGCCAACGATGCGCTGCGGCTGATCGGCGACCAGGACTCCTCGTATCGCCCGACGATCCTCGATGTCGGCTGCGGCACCGGCGATCTCCCGCTCGCGGTGGGCGCGAGGATGCGCCGCGCGGGGTACGAGTCGCGGTTCATCTGCGTGGACATCCATCAGCCGGTGCTCGCGGCGGCCCGACACCATATCGGTGCGGCGCTCTCATGCGACTACCTCCGCGCGGACGGCTTGCGCCTCCCGCTGCCGAACCGCGCGATCGATCTCGTCCTGTGCTCGGCGACGCTGCACCATTTCCCCCCGCGCGAGGCGGTGCGCCTCCTGGGTGAGCTGGCACGGGTGACACGCGGGGCGCTCCTGGTGAACGATTTGGCGCGTGGCTGGGGTCCCTACCTCGGCGCGCGGGTCATTACCGCGATCGCGATGCGCAACCGCGTCACCAGGCACGATGGGGTCGTGTCGGTCCGGCGCGCCTACACCCCGCGTGAAGTACGCGGGCTCGCCCTCACCGCGGGACTCGTCGGCGCGGACGTGCGGAGCCGACTGCCGGGCCGCCTCACCCTCACCTGGTTGCCCACCACTGCACACCCGGCACCTCCCGGTGCCGCGGCCCGCGGCTGATCGCGATCGAGCATTCACCTTCGTCGGATACAAGGAGCGCTCAACTCCCGAGTCGCGTCGGACCCGCGCCGAAGGCAATCAACCGGGTGGGAAGATCGCGCGCACCGGGCAGGCGCAGCAGGAGGCGTAACGGCGCGGGCAGCCGGTACGGCGCGGGCGAGCGGAGCGCCGCCACGACGATCCAACGCTGCACCAGATCCTGGCAGGTCTGAACCAGGAGGATCGCCACCGCGCGACGCCGCTGCACCAACGCCAGGTCGGTCACGGTTACCCGACCGGCGTGCAGGCGATCCGCGAGGGTCCGCGCAGCGACGACCGCATCCTGGATAGCCAGATTGATGCCGATCCCGCCGATCGGGGAGGTTGGGTGCGCGGCGTCCCCGATCAGCAGCAGGCCCGGACGGTACCAGCGCCGCAATCGGGCCGATTCGACGGTGAGCAACGAGCAATCGCCCCACTCTTGCAGCGCCCCGATCCGCTCGGCGAACTCGGGGACGGCCTCGGACAACACCCGGCGCAACGCTTGCAGACCATCGGCGCGCACGCGACGATATGCCCCGGCGGGGATGATGTAGCCGATTTGCCAGTGCTCCCCCTCCTCCATCAACGCGATCAGGCAGCCCCGACCAAAGCGGAAGCGCGTCGCCGCCTCCGGCGGATCCCCCGCCAGGCGCGGCAGGCGAAGCCACAGGACGTCCATCGTCGGCGCGGCGCGCGTCGGCGCGAGCCCCGATAAGCG
>DATCMP010000278.1:0-11033 GCA_036563365.1 Thermomicrobiales bacterium | reverse complement strand
AAGATGCTGCAACTAAAATCGTTCAAGGCTTGTTGTGCAGATCGTGTGGCACTGGGAGAGCAGCTGTATGCCGTTACACTGACAAGTTCTGTCGATAATGGTGCTTACACACTGGGCGATAACTATCGCTTCGCATTGCTGCGTATCAAGGAAGGGCAGTGGGCAGTAATTACGGTTGCGACAGAACCTGGCCCCATGCCAGAGTATACGCCGCGTGCATCATCCTCACCGGCGCGGTAACTGATGAGCGATCAGCGCCGTGTATTGACAATAGAATTTCCTAGCTTGGGACGTCGCATGTTCGTGATGGACGAGGCGATAGACGCTCATTAGCGCTGGGTTACGGGCGAACAAAAGATGGAATGGAGCACTCCCTTGGCTGAAATCCCCGTCGCGCAGGCGGTTGGCAATACGCTGGCCGCGCTCGGCGTGCGCCACCTCTTCGGGCTGATCGGCAGCGGCAACTTCGCGGTCAGCAATGCGCTGGTCGCGGCGGGGGCCAAATTCTACGCCTCGCGGCACGAGGGCGGCGCGATCACGATGGCCGACGCCTTTGCGCGGGTCAGCGGCCCGGATACGGTCGGCGTGTGCAGCGTCCACCAGGGACCGGGCCTCACCAACACGCTCACCGGGCTGACCGAGGCCGCGAAGAGCCGGACGCCGATGCTCGTCCTCGCCGCCGACACCGCCGCCAGCGCCCTCCGCTCGAACTTTCGGATCGACCAGGATGGCCTCGTCGCGTCCGTCGGCGCGATCCCCGAGCGCCTGCACAGCCCCGCGTCCGCCGTCGCCGACACCGTGCGCGCCTACCGCCGCGCCCTGATCGAGCGCCGCCCGGTTGTCTTGATGCTGCCGCTCGACGTACAGGCCGGGAGTTGCCCCGCGCCAGAGGGGCCACCGCCCGCGCCGCCACGCCTGCTACCGCCCCGCCCAGTCGCCGAGGCCGTGAGCGTCGCAGCGGACGCCCTGGCGCAGGCCGAGCGCCCGCTGGTCATCGCCGGGCGGGGGGCCGTCCTCGCCGACGCCCGCACCCCGCTGGAAACGCTCGCGGAGGCGCGCGGCGCGTTGCTCGCCACCACGGCGGTCGCCAATGGCCTCTTCGCGGGGAATCGGTGGTCGCTCGGGATCTCCGGGGGCTTCGCCTCGCCGATCGCGGCGGAACTGATCGCCAGCGCCGATGTCGTCCTCGGGGTCGGCGCGGCCCTCAATATGTGGACGACCCGACACGGCCACCTCCTGCACCCCGGCGCGACCGTGATCCAGGTCGATCACGAGGCCGACGCGATCGGCGCGCACCACCGCGTCGACCTCGCCATCCTCGGCGACGCCGCCGCGACCGCCCAGGAATTGATCGAGGAACTGGCGCGGCGCGAGGTCGCCCCGAGCGGCTGGCGGACCCCGGAACTCGCCGCCCGCATCGAGGCCGGGTCGTGGCAGCAGACGCCGTTCGCGGATGCGGGTACCGCCGACCAGATCGACCCCCGCGCCCTCTCCCTGGCGCTGGACGCGCTCTTGCCTGCGGAGCGGACCGTCGCCACCGACTCCGGGCATTTCATGGGTTTTCCGGCGATGTACCTGCGCGTCCCGGATGCCCAGGGCTTCACCTTCACCCAGGCATTCCAGGCGGTCGGGCTCGGCCTCGCCACCGCGATCGGAGCCGCCATCGCCCGCCCGGATCGCCTGACCGTCGCGGCGCTCGGCGACGGCGGCGCGCTGATGGCGTTGCCGGAGTTGGAGACGGTCGCGCGGCTCGGCCTGCGGATGCTGATTGTCGTCTACAACGACGCCGCCTATGGCGCGGAGGTCCACCACTTCGGCCCGCACGGCGCGCCGCTCGATCTCGTCCGCTTCCCGGATACCGACTTCGCGGCCCTCGGTCGCGCCGTCGGCCTCACCGCCGCGACGGTCCGCGCCGCCGACCTCCGCGCCGTCGCCGACTGGCTCGCCGCGCCCGCCACCCCCGCCATCCTCATCGACGCCAAGGTCATCCCCACGATCGTCGCCGAATGGCTCAAAGAGGCGTTTCGCGGGCATTGAGGGGGGAGGGGGCAACATTGACGAGGATGGCTGGCGGTTGAAACCGCGCCTCGAGGGCGCTCACGCGCCACAAAGCCTCCCTTCGGAGGCTAGAAATCCTCGTGGCAGTGCCCTGTTTTCAGGCACCGCCTTGCAACAGACCTAACCGGCGAAGGCCGGTTTCGTGGCCCGCAGGCCCGCGAGGCGCGGCTTCAGCCGCCAGCCACCCCTACCCCAACGAAGTAGCGACCGCAAAAAACCAACGTGTTACACGGTGCCTACCTCTACCCCCTCCGCCGCACGCCGATCCACCGTGGCACGCTGGCGGCGTAGGCGTGGTACTCCGCACCGAACTTGGCGGCGAGATACCATTCTTCCGGCGCGAACAGCAGTACGTGACAGGCGATAATCGCAGGCACCAGCAGCACCAGCACCCACGGCGCGTTGACGACCAACGCCAGCCCCGCGAGGACGCAGACGCCACCGAGATAGAGCGGATTCCGCGAGAACCCGAAAACGCCGGTGGTGACGATCGCGCTGGTCGGTCGCCCGGGGTCGGTCGGCTGGCGGCGCCGGGCGAACCCTCGCCGCGCCAGGATCACCAGGGCCACCCCCGCGCCGATCAGGAGCAGACCGCCCGCAGTAAGGAGACGGCCACGCGGCATGGTGAACGGCACCAACCGATGCAGAGCGATGGCGGCAACGAGCGGCAGGCCGAAGACCACCTCGAAGATTTGCCACCAGCGGGTATGTGCCGCATCCGTCGCCATCAGGCAAGCCCCCTTCACCGACACAGTGCATGGGCAAGATCGCGCTACCGAACGGTTGTGTTGAACCACCAGTGTACTATTTGTCAATAACGCGGTGCCCGATAATGGGGTACTGCCTCACAACGAACCTCGCGGCCACGGGGCGGCGTTGTGGCGCGCAGGCTCGCGCGTATTGCGACCGCAGTTGCCAGCCAGGCCACGCAAGCGCCGATGGTGTCTAGCCCCACGCCACCGCTGTCGCGCCAGCCCCCGTGAGGGTGCTACGACCAATTCTTATCGGGCTGTTGGCGCAGTTCGCGCGCGGCGCGGATTACATCGCGGAGATCGACCGGGTTGTCGAAGGGGTCTGCGTCGAGCATCGTCACCCGATTGAGCCTTCGCTGCCAATCGCGCAGCCGCGCCACGTAACTCGCCGCCGGGACGCGGCGCAGATCGTCGCCATCCGCGGCGAGATCGACGATGCCGCTGTGCAGCCACTCCCCCGTGTGCCAATCGGGCATGTCGACCGCCGGGAAGAGGCAGACGCCGTGCAGATCGATGCCGCGATCGATCGCCGCCAGCGACTCCTGCATCACGTCGTCGAGCCACTCGTCCCGGCCCTCGCGCAGGCCGCTGGTCTCGCCGATGATCATCGGTCTGCCGTAGCGTTCCCAGGGGAGCATCAGCAGATCGCAGAGCGGTTTGATGCGATCGTCGCCGGGGTCGAGCGAGGCGTGCGGGCCACCGGGACGGTACTCCATCTGCCCGAAGGAGTAGCAATTGACCCCGACGATGTCGAGGATTTCGGGATGGCCGCCATATTCCGGGCACTGACGCCCGGCCAGGATATCCCAGGCGACGAACGTATCCTCATAAGTCTCGTGGTGCGCCGCTTCCTCAAGGTCCGGGCGCCCTCGCGGGGCGACGACATTCACGAGGGGGTCGATGTTGACCATGCGCGCCGTCGGTTCCACCGCGCGGATGGCCTGCGCCCCGGCGATGGCCGCGCGGCACAGGGCGCGGCGCAACGCGAAACGCTGTTCATCCCCCTGGAGCGCCGGTGCCACCCAGCCCCATTGGCCCCCCATGAAGGCGAAGAAGGTGATCTCGTTGATCGGGGTGAAAAAATGCGGACCGGGCAAGTGGACCCGCGGGATGACGTACTCGGCGGCGGCGCCACAGTAGCGGGCGAAGCGCTCGGCGAAATCCGGATGGAGCGGATCGGCGTCGATCGGGTAGCCGTAATGGCAGAGATCCCAGATCGGCAGGATCCGCGTCCGATTGATCGCGTCGATTAGCGGGTCGAGCGCCGAGAAGTCGTAATAGCCGCGCTTCTCCACCAGCGGCCAGGGGATCCCCTCGCGCGCGACCGCGATGCCGACGTCGCGCAGGAGTTGATAATCCTCTTTCGCGTGTTCGCGATGCCGCGTCTCCGCCACGAGGTCGCGGCGACCTTGATCTTTCCAGATGAAGGTCGAGCACTCGAAGCCCGACAGGAAGAAGGTCGGGAAGATGCCGGGGCGGGATTCGTCCGCCATATCGTGCCTCCATGCCTCGTGCAGATCCCGCCAGCGCGACAGGCAAGGTAAGTCTCCGGGCCAAGCCATGCATGCCCTGTGCCACAGCACGAAATACCTGTGGGAGTCTATTGTGCCGTGCGGCAGTATTCGTGGCCGCAGTCCCGCGAGGCGCGGCGACCGTATGCAATAGCGAGGCCCGTCCCGAACGGACCCAAGGGTTCAGCCGATAACCACCGCCCCAACAACATTTTGCCCACCAAGGCCAGCGGCTTGTACGGACAGAACATCGGTGCTATTCTGTCGTCTCCGCGTAGGGTCGCGGCGGGGAAAGAACCCTCGTGCGCTATGGCGCCGCTCGGGCAGGGAGGTGAGAACGTGAGCACATGGCCGGGGAAGATCAGCGCGATCACGCTGTTCGCCGAGGATTTGGCAGCGACGAAACGATTTTACCAGGAGGTTTTCGGGCTGCCGATCGTCTTCGAGGACGCGCACTCGGCGGTCTTCGACTTCGGGAATACGCTGATCAACCTGCTCACGGCGACCGAAGCGTCAGATTTGATCGCGCCAGCGGCGGTCGCGACACCGGACGCCGGGGCACGCGCCCAGTTCACCATCACCGTGGATGACGTGGATGCGCTGTGCGCGGAGTTGACCGCGCGCGGCGTGACCCTGCTGAACGGCCCGCTCGATCGCCCGTGGGGGATACGGACCGCCAGTTTCCGCGATCCGGGCGGCCATATCTGGGAGATCGCGCGGTAGGGGCGCGGGCGACTCGCCGCGCTATCCTTGTTCAGTGACCACGCTACGATGGGGGGAAACGATGTCGCAACCGATGCCCGGCCCTGAAGTGACGATGCTCTTACGCTATCTGGGGGCGCAACGCGAGCATGTGCTCGGCATCCTCGAAGGTCTGGACGAGGCGGCGCTACGCCGACCGCTCCTGCCCTCGGGCTGGTCGTGCCTGGGGTTGGTGCAGCACCTCGCGCTCGATGTCGAGCGCTTCTGGTTCCGGGCGGTCGTCGCGGGCGAACAGGGTGCCATCGACTCCCTCGCCGAGCCCCCCAACGCCTGGCAACTCGGCCCGGACGCCTCCGCCGAGGCGATTTTCGCCCTGTATCGCGAGGAGGCCGCCCGCACTGACGCGATCATCGCCGCCACCGCGCCCGATGCCGCCCCGGCCTGGTGGCCCGCCGCGCTCTTCGGCGACTGGCGGATGGACACGGTGCGCCAGATCATCCTGCACACCCTCACCGAGACGGCCTGCCACACCGGCCACCTCGACGCCGCCCGCGAGTTGATCGATGGCCGGAAGTGGCTGGTGCTGACGGAGTGAGGTAACCCACGGGCCATTCCGGGGCCGAAGTCCCGGCTAAGGGCCGAGCCGGGAAGAGAACACCGGGCGGCGCGGCGGTCGTGGCGTACTGTTCGCGCTCAATGTCTGCAACGATCGGAGGTACACGCGATGCGACCCCTGCGGTATGCCATCAACGTCACGTTGGACGGGTGCGTCGATCATCGAGCCGGTACGCCGGACGAAGAGTTGCATCGTTACTGGGCCGAGCGCCTCGCGCAGGCCGATGCCCTCCTCTTCGGCCGGGTCACCTACGAGATGATGGAGGCGGCGTGGCGGCTGCCGGCGACGGGAGAGCGGCCCGAGGGGATGGCCGATTGGATGGAGCCTTTCGCCCGGACGATCGACGCCGCAAAGAAGTACGTCGTGTCGAGCACCCTGGACCGACCCGATTGGAACGCGGAGCTCGTGCGCGGGGATCTCGGGCAGGCCGTGCAACGGCTCAAGGAGGAGCCGGGTGACGAACTGTTCGTGGGGGGCGTGACCCTCCCGCTGGCCTTGGCGGAGCTGGGCCTGATCGACGAATACGAGTTCGTGGTGCAGCCCAGGCTCGCGGGCCACGGCCCGACGCTCCTCGCGGGGCTCTCGAGGCATCGCGACTTGAAACTCGTGAGCAGGCGGGAGTTCAACGCGGGGGCGGTCGCGCTGCGGTATGCGCCGCGCGGGTAGCCATCGGGAACGTTGCGGGGGTGGTCACGCTGCGATATGCGCCGCGCGGGTAGCATCGCCCGCGTCGGCCGCATCGCGGCGCAACGCGGGCCGGACCTTCCGCGGGCGGGTGCCGGAGGGTGGTGGCGACGATCGCGCCGCGCAGGAGCCCGAGGGGCCGGGAGCCCGGATCGGCCCTCGGGGGGCGGTCACCGTAGACCACTGACCCGTACCCACCCCCCACGCCAAGCCGCTCCCCTCACACCGGCACCGCCGAATGCCCGAGCGGCCCCAGCAACTCCTCCTCCTCGTAGGCGAGGTGGGAGAGCAGCGCGTCGTGCAACTCGTCGGCGACGTGCCGCACCTGCGCCACGCCATCCGGCGCGTTCACCATCGCGGTCAGCGCGTGGTCGAAGCGGTCGATCACCGCCGCGATGATCTCGTGCTCCTCATGCAGGCGCTCCAACACCGGGCCTAACGACTCCTGCTCACGCCAGAGGCCGGGGAAGAGGTGCTGATCCTCGATCGTGTGGTGGATCGTGACGACGCGGCAATACTGCGCGCAGAACGACCCGAGCGCCCAGAAATTCTGGCGGATCGTCAGCGCGTTGATCAGCGAGCGCGCCGCCGCCGGTTCCATCGTGCCAGCCGCCACCTGCGCCGCCGCTTCGCGGATCTGGTCGAGTTCCCGGCGCAGATGCTCGTGGACCCCGAGCAACGTCTGCTGCGACCGCGCCCCGTTCGCCGTCACGACCGGGTCGGCCTCCTTCGGCAGGCGTGGCCGCGCCGCCTCGTCGAGCAGCGCGGACTTCGGCGCACGCCGCACCCGCTCCCCCGGCGCGACGGGCTGTTCGGTCGCGGGGGCGGGGGTGGCGACCGTGGCCGCGATCCGCTCGGTCGCCGGTGCCGTCACGCCCGCGCGCCGCGCCTGGGCGACCGCCTCGCGCACCCCCGGCGCGACCTCCTCGGCGAACCGACGCAGATCGCCCTCGGCATCCTGGCCGGGGGCGAGCACGAAGGCGCTCATCCCGGTCGTCAGCGCCAGTTCGGCCAGTTGCGCGATCCAGAGGCGCGGTGGCCCCTGCAAGAAGCCGCGCTCGGTCGCCGCAAACTGCCCGGTGATGTTGTAGACGCGCCGGATCAGCGCCGGATCGCGCCCCGCGTCGGTCGCGGCGGCGTCGAGGATGCCGGTCATCACCGCCACCTCCTGCGGCGAGGCGTAGGCCGACGAGGGGATCCAGCCGTCGGCGAGTTTCCCGGTCAGGCGCACCATCCGGGGCTTGTACAACCCCAGCCAGATCCCGATCGGGTGCGGCGGCGGCGGCCCCGGCTGCGCCCCCGCGAGCCGGTAATGGTCGCCCGCGAAGGTCGCGGCCCCGCCCGGTGTCCAGAGCGCCCGCAAGACGGCGATCGCCTCGCCGAGCGCATCGACCGCCTGTTGCGGGCTCCGCCGCGGCCCGCCCATCGCGGCGACGCCATCGGGGAACGCGCCAGCGCCGAGGCCCAGTTCGACCCGCCCGCCGCTCAGGATGTCCAGGCTCGCGGCGGCCCGCGCCAGCACGGCGGGCGGGCGCAGCGCCAGGTTGATCACATCAGGCACCAGCCGGATCCGCTCGGTCTGCCCCGCCAGGGCCGACAGCAAGGTCCAGGTATCGAGGAAACGCGGCTGGTAGGGGTGATCCTGCACCCCGAGGAGATCCAGCCCCAGCCTATCGGCCAACTGCGCCAGCGCGATGACCGCCGCCGCTCGCGCAGCATCGGGCGTCACAAATGCCCCAAACCACAGTTCGTGTCCCAGGTCGCCCATCGCGTCATCGTATCCTTTCGCGCCGCGCCGGATCAGCGGCACAACGCACACGCAGAGATGATCGCCACGCGGGCCTCGCCGCTGCCACGCCAAGGGTACCAGCACGACGCCCGCGCCGCCGCACCGCCCACCCCCACCCAAACCTTTAACGATTCTTCATCATCACCACGCCCACCCTTTATGATCATCTTCTACGCTGTGAGCGGTGACAGATGCATGATGGCCCCGGCAGCCCGCGTTACCACGGCCCGCCGCGCGATACACAACGACCGAGGAGCCCCGATGAGCAGCCCGCCAACCCCATCCACCAGCGGCCGTCCCGCCCCCGGCAAGGGCGGCGCGACGTCACCCCACAAACCGAAGCAAGCCTTCGCCAACGGCCTCGTCGCCCTCAGTTCGGCGGCGGTGATCGCCGTCTACGCGGCGGGCTACGCGCGCACCAGCACCGCCGCCGAGCAAGTGCAGGCCGTCGCAGCCGTCATCCCCACCTCGACCACCGCCGCCACCGCGACCGCCGCCGCCACCGCGACGAGTACCCCGACGGCCACCGCCACCATCGCCCCGACCAGCATCCCGCAGTCGGCCCCGGCAACAGGGCGGCGCGGCGCGGCGGCAGCGCAACCGACCGCCACCGCCACCGCAAGCGCTCCCGCTGCGTCGAGCGGCCCGGCAGCCGCGGCGACCGCCACGACCAGGACAGCGACCACGACAGCGGCCACCGCCGCCTTCAAGGACGGCACCTACACCGGCACCGGCACGAGTCGCCACGGCAACATCGGTGTGACGGTCATCGTGCAGGGGGGCAAGCTCACCTCGGCGGAGATCACCGACTGCGGCACCCGCTACCCCTGCTCGCGGATCGCCACCCTGCCCGCCCAGGCGGTCGCGCGGCAGGGCGCCGCCGTCGATCTCGTCTCCGGCGCGACCGATAGCACGAACGCCTATCGCGCGGCGGTCAACGCCGCGCTCGCCCAGGCCCGTTAAGATGACGACACCCGCCACCGCGCACCCGACACCGATCGCGGGCCTCCTGTCCCGCACCATCGTCCAGATGGACACCTTCATCACGGTCGGGATCGTGCGCGGCGGGCAGCTGGCGGGCAGCGAGGCGGCGCTCGCGCGGGCGGGCGACTGGTTCCGCCGCGTCGAGGAGGCGTGCAGCCGCTTCGACCCGGCCAGCGAGGTCCGCCGCCTGCTCGACCGCGTCGGCGAGCCGGTGCCGGTCGGCGACATCCTCTACGAGGCGACCGCGTTCGCCCTGGCCGTCGCCGAGGCGAGCGGCGGGGCGTTCGACCCGACGGTCGGGCAGCGCCTGGAACGGCACGGCTTCGACCGCGACTACCGCACCGGCGCGACGAGCGCCACGCCGCTGGCCGACGACATTACGCCGACCTACCGCGATCTCCACCTCGATCCCGCGCGCCGCACCGTCACGCTGCTGCGCCCGCTGGTCCTCGATCTCGGCGCGGTCGCCAAGGGGCTCGCGATCGATCTGGCCGGGCGCGAGTTGGCCCCGTATCGCGACTGGCTGATCGAGGCCGGTGGCGACATCCTGGTGGGCGGGCACAACCCGGCGGGCGCGCCCTGGCGGGTCGGCATCCGCCACCCGCGCCGCGACGACGCCCTGCTGACGACGTTGCACCTGACCGACGCGGCGGTCTGCACCTCCGGCGACTACGAGCGCCGCGCCGCCGACCCCGCCGCCGGGCATCATCTGCTGGACCCGCGCTCCGGCGATTCGCCCGCGGCGGTCGCGAGTGTGACGGTCGTCGCCCCGACCGCAATGGCCGCCGACGCGCTCGGCACGGCGGCGTTCATCCTCGGGCCACGGCGGGGATCGCGCTTCCTCGCCCGGCAGGGGGTCGCCGGGCTGCTCGTCGTCCCGGACCTCACGGAATACCCCACCGCCGACTTCGAAAGGCTACGCGCATGAGCACACTCGCCGCCGACACCCGCCGCCCACAACCCGCGCCCGCCGCACCACAGCGGCGATTCGCGCCCCTGCGCGCGGTACGCCGCGCCGTCCGCACCCCCAAAGGGCTGATGACCCTGGTCCTGCTCGGCCTGCTGGCGCTCGCCACGGCCCACGCGGGCGTCGGCCTCGTCGCACCCGGTCTCCTCGCGGCGGTCGGGCTCGCCGCCGCGCTCGACTTCGCGCTGCTCTGGCTGACGCGCGGCAAGCCCGAGTGGCCGAGCGGCGCGGCCCTGACCGCCCTCTTCGTCGGCCTGATCCTCGACCCGCACACTCCCGCCTACATCATCGCCTGCACCGCCGTTCTCGCGATCAACGCGAAGTATCTGCTGCGGACCCGCTGGGCGAACATCTTCAACCCCGCCGCCATCGCCCTGGTCGCCAACTACTACCTCTTCGGCAGCGGGCAAAGCTGGTGGGGTGCCCTGCCGGACCTGCCCGCGCCGTTCGTCCTCGCGCTGCTCGCGGGGGTCGTCTTCATCGCGCAGCGAATCAAGAAGCTGCCGATGGTCCTGACTTTCCTCGGCGTCTACTTCGCGCTGTTCACGGTCGCGACCTTCCTGCGCGACCCGGCGGCGGTGGCCGAGATCTTCCGCGCGCCGGATGCGAACGCCGCCCTCTTCTTCGCCGGGTTCATGCTGACCGACCCGCCGACCTCGCCCGCCCGCCCGCGTGATCAGATCGTCTGCGCGCTCATCGTCGCGGTCGCCAGCGTCGGCCTCTACCTCGCGTTCGGTGTCCTCTGGTTCCTGCCCGGTGCCCTCCTGCTCGGCAACCTCGCCGAAGCCGCCCGCCGCATCATCGCCGGTCGCCGCCGTAAGGGCGGCGCGCGACCGGCCAGCAGCATGGCGGCGAAGGGGCCGGGGCCGGGGTGAAGGGGATGCCTATCCGTGTTGCAATAGCCGGGGCACCGGTGCAACGATCGGCGGTGGCTGACGGGCGTAGGTGGCGTTGTGGGAGGACCGGGGTT
>DATCMP010000275.1:0-2054 GCA_036563365.1 Thermomicrobiales bacterium | reverse complement strand
TCACGACTCGACCAAAAGGAGCACTTCTTGTACGGCGAAAAGACGATTCTCAACAATGGCGTGCGGGTGCTGAGCTTCAGTATGCCGCATGTGCGCTCGGTGAGTATGATCCTGACCTATAACATCGGGTCGCGTTCCGAGACGGATGAGCACGCGGGGATCTCGCACTTCATCGAGCACATGGTCTTCAAGGGGACGCCGACGCGCCCGAATCCCGAGCAGATCGCCGAGGCGATCGAGGGGGTCGGCGGGATCCTCAACGCCTACACCAGCCGCGAGCAGACCGGCTACTGGGCCAAGGTGCCCTCCACCCACTTCGCGAATTCGTTCGCGGTACTGGCCGACATGCTCCGCAACTCGCTCTTCGTGGCCGAGGAGTTGGAGAAAGAGCGCGATGTCATCATCGAGGAGATCCGCGCGGCGGAGGACGACCCGACCGATCTGGTCGGCGAGTTGAGCAATCGGCTGATCTGGGAGGATCAGGCGGTCGGGCGACCGATCGCCGGGAGCGAGGAGTCGGTCGGGCGGATCGACCGCCCGACGATGTTGACCTACCTCGGCGAGCATTACGTCCCGGCGAATCTGGTGATCAGCGTCGCCGGTAACGTCGCGCACGCCGAGGTGGTCAAGCGCGCCGAGGAACTGTTCGGCGATATGCCGACGGGGGTGCCGCAGTCGCGCGAGCAGGCCCGGATGCGGCAGACCGCGCCGCGCGCCGGGCTGCTGACCCGCCCGGACAAGCAGGCGAATCTGATGCTGGCACTGCCGGGGCTGTCGTACCACGACGAGCGCCGCTACGTGCAACGGACCCTCGATGTCATCCTCGGCTCGGGGATGAGCTCGCGGCTGTTCATCGAGATCCGCGAGCGGCGCGGGCTGGCGTACTCGGTCGGCTCGTACTTCAACCAATTGGCCGATGTCGGCAACGGCGCGGTCTACGTCGGCGTGGACCCGAACAAGGCCGAGGAGACCGTGACCGCCGTGGTCGGCGAGCTCCGCAAGTTGCGCGATCTGCCGGTGCCCGCCGACGAATTGGCACGCTCGAAGGAGTTCCGCAAGGGCCGGATCTTGATGGGCCTGGAGGATAGCCAGGCGATGGCCTCGTGGCTCGGCTCGAACGAAATCCTCTACGGCGAGGTGCCGACGCCGGAGGATGTGACCGCGCTGATCGACGCGGTGACGGTCGAGGACGTGTCGGCGCTGGCGCAGGAGTTATTCACGCCGGAACGGTACAGCCTCGCCGTCGTCGGCCCCTATGAGGACGAAGCACGGTGGCAGAAGCTGATGGAGCAACTGGCCGGGTAAAGTAAAGCACGAAGCACCCCAAGGGCATAAATACGAAGTACGAACTGAGGGCGGCGGGGGCGTTGGGGCGCCCCCGCCGTTCTGTTCGTGTGTCGCCGCTCGGCCCTCGGCCCGCGAACCGCCGATGTGGTCGGGGCCTATCCGGTGTATAGTGACGCCCATCGATAATCCGCAGCGCAGCGTGGGGGTGGGGGGCGGTGACCGAGAACATGGTCGCGTATCGCGACGATCGGCAACCGACAACGGAGGCGATCGTCGCGCTCTATCGGGCGGCGGCGCTGGCGCGACCGGTCGATGATGGGGAGCGGATCGCGCGGATGTACGCGGCGGCGAACTTGGTGCTGACGGCGTGGGACGGCGCGGGGTTGGTCGGTATCCTGCGCGCGTGGAGCGACGGCGGTTTCCTCGGCTATATCGCCGATCTCGCGGTCCACCCCGACTACCAGCGGTGGGGGATCGGGCGGGAGTTGCTGCGGCGGGCGATCGCCTCGAACACGGAGGTGACGTTCCTGCTCAATGCCGCCCCCGAGGCGAAGGATTATTACGAGCATATCGCTGGCAGGCGGTGACGAACGGCTGGATCTGGCGGCGGGAACGCTGAGGAAGAGGGCGGTACTGTCGCTGCGGCAATCGCCGCAACGAGGGAGCCTCTCAATTTGGCAGATATAGATCGAGGCTACAGGTTTGGGACATCTCCCGATGTATTGGTAGGGGCGCGGCACCGACCCGCCCGGTTACTAACGGCAGCC
>DATCMP010000253.1:0-11465 GCA_036563365.1 Thermomicrobiales bacterium | reverse complement strand
CCGATCCTCGGGCCGAGCGATTTTGCGCGACAGTCGTGGCCGTGGCTCTTCTCCTGGCGCTTCTTCGAGCGCCCGTCCAATCTGCGTAATTTGCAACGGTACGCCGACAACGCGCCACATCCGCAGGAGCCCGCCGCCTTCGTGCGGCAGGCCGGCGTCACCCTCGATGAAGATCGCCGCGACCGCCTCACCACCCTCCGCATCCCGACACTGGTGATCGCTGGCGCGGAGGACGCGCTAGTGCCGACATATCTCGGGCGCGAGCTTGCCGAGGCCATCCCCGGGGCCACCTTTCTTGCATTGCCGGGTATCGGCCATTCCGCGAATATCGAGGGCCGCGCCGAGTTCAACGCGGCGGTGAAGGGCTTCCTTGCGGCGAATGGCTGAGGCCGGTGGCAAGTAGTCGGTAGACAGTAGCCGGTAGTCAGTTTTCTTACTGAGGGTGTTACTCGATCTGTCAACTGGGCAAATCGTTACCGCCCCCACACTGACAACCGGCTGCTAGCTACCGGCTACGCGTGCGCGCTATGATATGGGCGCTGACCGGACGATTTTGTCGACGTCAGGGCGTGTGAAAGGTGCCAGATGCGCGAGATTGGGATCTTTAGCGGCAGCGCTCATCCGCAACTTGCGAAGGAAGTCTGCGATCACCTCGGCTTACCCCTCTACCCGGCGACGATCAGCCGCTTCAGCAATGACTGCCTCCAGGCACAGCTCCATGCGAATTGTCGCGAGAGCGATGTTTTCCTAATCCAGCCCCTCGTCCCGCCGGTTCAAGAGCACCTGATGGAACTCCTCTTCATGCTCGACGCCGCGCGCGGATCCTCCGCAGCGCGGATCACCGCCGTGATGCCACACTATGCATATGCGCGCTCCGATAAAAAGGATGCGCCGCGAATCTCGATCGGCGGTCGCCTCGTCGCCGATCTCCTGGCGACCGCCGGGGCCGATCGCGTGCTGACGATGACCCTCCACGCGCCCCAGGTGCATGGCTTCTTCAGTATCCTGGTCGATCACCTCAACGCGCTCGGCGTCCTGGCGCAGCACTTCCGCGGTCGCGATTTGCAGAACACGGTAGTCGTCTCGCCGGATCTGGGCAACGCCAAATCCGCCACGCAGTTCGCGCGCCTCCTGGGCGTCTCGGTGGCGGCGGGGAGCAAACAACGCCTCAGCGATGATCGGGTCGTCATCGATACGATCGTGGGCGAGGTGAGCGGCAAAGATATCATCGTCATGGACGACGAGATCGCTAACGGCGGGACGATCGTGGAATTGCTCAGTCGATTGCGCGAACGGCGGGTCGGGCGGATCGCGATCTGCTGCACCCATGGCTTATTCACCGGTCCGGCTATCGAACGGCTCCGCGCGCAGCCGGATATTGACGAAATCGTGACGACCAATACCGTGCCGCTCGCCACCGAGAAGCACCTGCCCAATCTCCAAGTCCTGTCGATCGCGCCGCTATTGGCCGAGACGATCCGTCGTATCCATATCGGGGAGTCGGTGAGTAGCCTGTTCGTGAGTGGCGATTGATGCCAGCAGCGTTCGCAAGCGTGGTCTCGGGCGAGTTCGTAGCGGTGTGAATATGATCGCGGGCGAACTCCGTCTGAATGGGAGTTCGCCCGTTACGTTTCCTGGTTAGGCGCTCTGTGTGCTGCGCGGTTCGTATTATTTGCGCGGTTGCGCGCCGCCGCCACCTTTAGCGGGTGCCGCGCCGCCCTTCTGGCTGCCGGGTGTCCAGCCTTCGGGCATCTCGGGCTGTGCGCCGAAGAAAAATTCTTCCATCTGCTCATCGAGCATCCGGCGCGTCTCGGGGTCGAGGAGATTCAACCCATAGTGGTTGATCATGATCGTCAGTTGCGCTTGCCACTGTCGCCAGGCTTCCGCCGAGACATTGTCGTAGATCCGTTGCCCAAGCGCCCCGGGGAAAGGCGGCTTCTCCAGGCCGGGTAACTCGCGACCGAGTTTGACGCAGTTGACCATCCGAGCCATGCCACCCTCCTTATCCGTGATCGACAGTGATCGTTCCCACGCCGATCATTAACAGGGATGCTAGGAAGATGTCGGGCTATTGTCAAGCTTGCAGGAACTTAACGATCCCACAGCATACGGATTTACCGTAGCCGAAGGTGGAGCGACATCCTTGGGCGGTTACGGTTTTTGCTCCGGCGCGAGCCAACCGAGCTTGACCAGGGCTTCGCGACCGATCTGGCCGAGCGCGATCCCCGAGGCGGCGTCGGTACCGGTCGGCACGAATTCGAAGCGGGCGCGCTCGAAATACTGCACCGTGCGGCCATTCTCCACGATTTCCTCCGAGATCGGGAAGCCGAAGACGTTGACCCCGCCACGATCACGCCAGTATTGCAGGAACCAGCCGCCCGAGCTATGCCCGGTCTGCGGGAAATAGGCCCGCTCATCGGTTGAATTGAAGGGGGCAATCGTCGGGAACGAGCGCCCGCTGGTCATCTCCGCGCCGAGTCGCGCCAGCGCGATCTGCTTCGTGTCTTGAGGGTTCGCTTCGAGCTTCGCGCGCTCGAAATACTGCACCCGACGTTTGGTGCTGTCGGCGGCGGTCTCCTCGAATGCCTCGGTCAGCGGGTAGCCGAAGACGGCCAGCCCCCCATTGATCGCCCAGAACTGGCGAAAGGCCCCGGCGGTGCTGTGCTTCGTCTCCGCGAAGTAGCGGACATCGGGGTCGCTCACCGTCGGCGCATCCTGGGGATCGCTCGGCAGTGTCTTTACCAGGCGCACCGCCGTGATTCGCGCGCTGAACTGTCCCTTGCCGAGCCAGGCGACGACGGTGCCGCCGATCGCCGGGAGCCGGGCATCCTCCGTCCGCGCGAGGGCGAACTCCTTGCCCGAGATGCGGTCGAAGGCGTAAATATTCGGTACACCGTCGCGCCAGTCCTCCCAAACGACGAGATCGCCCGCGATCCGTGGCCGCATCAGCAGATGCCCCTCGGCGATGACCCGCTCTTGCCCCGAGCGGAGATCGCGGAGGACGAGCGCCCCGGCGGTTTTCCCGGCGATCCGGCGTACGAAGACCGCTGCGCCGCCTCCCAGCGCCGGGTCGAGATATTCATCCGCGCCAGTCGTCAGCGTGCTCTCCTGGCGCGTGGTGAGATCGTAACGTATGAGCGTCCAGCGACCGTTGCGGAACTCTTCCCAGGCGACAGTGGCATCGGCGAGGGCGACGATGCCGCGCGCCGCCGGGGTCGTGGTGATGGCGATCGCCCGCTGTGCGGCGAGGTCGTACCCGGCGATCTGCCAGGCACCACCCGCCGCTTCGCGCCAGACGATCGTATTACCGCTGATCGCCGGGGTGTTGCGCTCTACTACGCCGGTGGCGATCGTGAACAGGTCACCGCCGCCCAGCCGCAGGCCGCGCACAGTCACGCTTCCCCGATCGCGTTCGATCCAGGCCAGCAGCCCATCGCCGATGACCAGTTGACTCCGACTTGCCAGGCCGTCGAGCAAGCGCGTCTCGCGACCATCGGCCAGGGTACGCACGTAGATTGCGCCGCGTGCATCGATCCAGCCGAGCGTCGAGCCATCGGTGACGATGCTGACGACGTGCGATCCTTCATCCGCCGAGACGAGGAGCGCGGTATTGTACGGGCGTGCTTCGGCGTTAACGTGCGGCGTGGCCCACCGCGAACCGCCGGACAGCGGGCTCACGATCAGCACCCCGGCACAGAGGACGCCGAGCGCACGCCGGGTGGCGCGCAACGCGATGCCGCTCATCAGCGTGCGCTGTATCTGTTCGCGCATCGTTGCCTCGCCCTTCGTGGTGGTATAGCGGCGGTTTCCCGAACTTTCGGCTGTGCGATACTGTGGTGACAGGTCTCTCAACACGTCCCGCTGCGGCACAGTATAGCCGTGCTAGGGGTGTATGTACAGTTATTGACCGTCAGGAGAAGGGTGGTATGAGCGGGCCATTGCGGGTGATCTTGGATGTCGATACCGGGGTGGATGATGCGATGGCGCTAGCCCTGGCGGTCCATCTGCCGGGCCTCGAACTCGTCGCGGTGACGACCGTTGCGGGCAACGTGGGGATCGACAATACGACGGCGAATACGTGGCGGGTGTTGCACGCGCTCGGCGCGAGCGCGGTGCCGATCTATCGCGGACTCAGCCGTTCGCTGGCCGGTGAGGTCATCGATGCCAGCGAGATTCACGGCGAGAGCGGACTCGGCGATCTGGTCCTGCCCGAGCCGTCGAGCGCGGAACAACTGCGCCGTCCGTTCGCGCCCGAAGCGATCGTCGATCTGGTCAACGCCGAGCCGGGGGCGCTCACCCTGATCTTCACCGGGCCACTAACCAATCTGGCCGTTGCCATCGCGCTGGACCCGACGCTGCCCGCGAAGATCGGGCGGTTAGTCGTCATGGGCGGCTCGCTTGGGCGCGGCAACGTGACCCCCTATGCCGAGTTCAACATTGGGGCCGATCCCGAGGCCGCCAGGCAGGTTTTTGCCGCCTGCTCCCTGACGATGGTCGGGCTCGACGTGACCACGAAGGTCAAGGTCACCAAGGAACTCTGGGAGCGATTGGCGGGTGTGACGACGCCGGAAGCGACGATCGTGCGCGAGGCGACGGCGCATTTCTTTCGCGAAGGGGGCGTCGGGACACCGCATCTGCACGATCCCCTCGCCGTCGGTGTGGCGTTCGATCCGTCGTTCTGCACCACCAAGCGCGGCACCGTGAAGGTCGAGACGGTCACCGCCTGGTGCGCGGGGCGCACGACGTTGGAAGACGCTGCCGATGGTCCACACGAGGTCTGCGTGGGCGTCGATGCCGAGAGGTTCCTGCAACTCTTCTCCGAGCAGCTGGGGCTGCCGCAGTAGGTCGCCGACTGCGTCACCAGTGCTGACCACCGCGCGGCTCACCGGTGAGCAAGCCGTCCAGGTCGAGCGGAGGCGTGTGGGCGGAAGGCAGGACGAGGATCGTATCGTCCGGGGTGTCGAGGAGGCCATCGGCGGTGCGTATAGCTACCCTGCCGCGCCAGCGCTGCCAGCCGAGTCGGGTATAGAACGACACGCGGGAGGTCGAGAGGGCGCGTAGTGTATAGGTGCTCGTTTCCTCGGCGAACCGCCCCAGGACCGCGCTGCCGATCCCTCGCCCTTGTACGTCGCGGTCCGTGGCGACGGCGTCCACGTAGGCTGTCCGCAGCAGCGGGCCATCCGCCGCTTGGAGCAAGCGTGGTGCCCAGCAGGCGTGCCCGACGAGTCGTCCATCGTGGAAGCAGCGGATGTGCATTGTCGTTGGCGGTACGAGATCGAAGAGGCTGGCGAAATCCTGCCCGAAGGCCGCCGTGCAGAGCGCGACGATCGCCGCACGGTCGGACATTTCGAGCAGGGTGGTTGGGGTGACGATCAGCGTCGGCGCATCAACCATCGGAGCATCTCCCGGTAGCCCTACGCCCTCGCGGTGCCTGCGATGCGCCGTTACCGGTGTCGCTCCACCGCGAAGTCGGCGAGCGCCTGTAGCGTGTCGCGCGCCTCGCTCGGGGGCAGGGCCATCAGTGCTGCCTTGGCACGGTCGACATAACGGATCGCCTCGTCAAGGCTCTTCCGCAGCACGTCGGACTGGCGCAGCTCACCGATCGCCGCGTCGTACTCGGCCTCGGTAATATCGTTGCCGACGATCGCGCGCCGTACCAGCGCCACGCCGTCGGGATCATGCCCGTTGCCGATGTAATAGAGCATCGGCAAGGTCACGGTCCCCTGTCGCAGATCGGAACCGGCCGGTTTGCCGAGGGTTTCGCTCGTCTCGCGGATATCGAGGACATCATCGATGATCTGGAAGGCGATGCCCAGGTCGGTAGCGTATTGGCGCGTGGCCTGGATCTGCTCTTCCGGCACCTCGCAGAGGACTGCGGCGATCTCGGCCGAACCGGCGAAGAGGGAGGCGGTCTTGCCGTAGATCCGGCGCTCATATTCTTCGATCGTTTGTTCGGCGTTGTGCGCCTTAAAAATCTCGCTGAGTTGACCATCGGTGATCTCGGCGAGGATCCGACCGAAGATATCCATCACGCGCGTGCTGCCGGTGTGCGCGGCGGTGCGCGCTGCCTGCGCGAAGAGGTAATCGCCGATCAGGATAACCGTCCCCTCGCTGAAGAGCGAGTTGAGGGTCGGCGCGCCCCGGCGTGTATCGGCATGGTCGATCAGATCGTCGTGGACCAGTCCGGCGATGTGCAGCAATTCCGACGCTGCGGCGGCGGTGATGATCCGCTCCGGGTCGTGATCGAACGCGCGGGCGATGAGGAGCATCAACGATGGGCGCATCCGTTTGCCGCCCGCGCTGACGATGTCGTTGACAACGGCCGCGAGCAGGGGATACTCGACCTCGGCGGCGGCGCGCACCTGCGCATCGACGCGTGCCAGATCATCCTGCACCGTCACGAAGAGGTCCTGCAACTCCACCTTGACGCTCATCTCCAACCCCTTGCGCTCCCGGACGCTCGCCCTATTCTGCAACTTTCGGAATTTTCCGAAACGTCCAATCTCTCAGGTTTGTAGTATAGCATATTCGCACAATCCCTACAGGGCAGCACGGAGAGTCTCAATTTTTCGTGTCGGGAGAGTGTAGCGTATCATGATATGGCGCAAGCGGATGTAACGTCGGTCGTCCGATCGGCTATTGATTGAGGACGCCGATGAAGGACGAGGTGCATGATGCGTATCCAGGTTGCTTTCCTGCCCCAACTCGCGGCGCGTGAGCCCGCAGGGCGCGGGATCTGCATCGTGATCGATATCCTGCGAGCGACGACCACCCTCACGACCTTGCTGGAATACGGGGCGATCGGCGTGCTCGTCGCGCCCGATGCCGCCGCTGCACGCGAGGAGAAGCGACGCGATCCTGGGGCGCTCTTACTGGGCGAAATCGGTGGTCTCCGCCCGACCGACTTCGATCTCGGCAACTCCCCGCGCGAACTCAGCCCAGCTAATGCCGGTGGGCGGCGGGCGATCTGCCATACCTCGAACGGCACGGCGGCGATCCGCGCCGTCGCGGGCGCACCGGCGGTCCTGCTCGGCTGCCTGCGGAACGCCACGGCGGTCGCCGAGCGCGCCTACGCTCTCGCGCAGACTGACGGACTTCCGGTGACAATCGTCTGTGCCGGTGGCTCCGGTGGACAGGTCTTCGCGCTCGACGATACCCTCGTCGCCGGGCAACTCGTCGCCCTGATCACCGCCGCCGTTGAGCAAGCTGGTCAGGTCGCCGTGCTGGATGATGCGGCTATCGCTGCGCGGACCCTCTTTCGCGCAGCGGTTGGCGACGCACCGAGCCCGGTCGCCGGAGGCTGGGAAGCAGCACTGCGCCGTACCACCGCCGGTCAGCACTTGACCGCAATTGGCCTGGCCGAGGATATCCCCTTCTGCGCGCAATTCGACACCACGACATTCGTGCCGCTGGCGCAAGCAACAGCCGAGCAGGTTACCCTCGCCCCAATGTCAGCAGCACGCTAAGAGTAGCGCCCGGTCGCCTCACTCTCCATGTACGCCGATCAGCGGCAGCGAGGTATCGAGCACGCGGGTGAAGGTCGCCTCGTTATTGGCGGTGATTTCGCGCACGCGAGGGACCGGTGTGCAGCCATCGGGTCGATCGCGCATCATGTGTGGGAGCGCGATGTCGATTCGGGGTTGCCAGCGGTCGAGCCAGCTTTGCGGCACTTCCTCCGGCACCTGCTGATCGCTCAGCGTCGCCCAGACGAGCGTCCAGGCGCGCGGCACCACGCGCCAGATATCGTAGCCGCCGCCACCAAGCGCGATCAGCCGTCCATCGCAATACTCGTGCGCCAATTGGTGGGCGATCGTGGCCGCGCGCTCGAAGGTGCGCGTCGTGGCGTGGAGATGGGTTAACGGGTCGAGGAAGTGCCCATCGCAGCCGTTTTCCAGGACGATCACGTCGGGGCGGAAAGCACGCGCGACCGCGGGGACGATCTGCTCGTACCCCGCAAGCCAGGAGTCGTCATCGGTGAAGGCGTCGAGCGGCACATTGACCGCATAGCCATAACCCGCGCCGCGCCCGCGCTCATGGACACCGCCCGTGCCGGGGAAGAGGTAGCGCCCGGTCTCGTGGAACGAGAGGGTTAAGACTTCGGGGATGTCGTAGCAGAGTTCCTGAACCCCGTCGCCGTGATGCGCGTCGTTGTCGATATAGAGGACGCGCACGCCGTAGTGCTCAACGAGCCAGCGACAGACGATCGCGGCGTCGTTGTAGACGCAGAAGCCGGCGGCGAGGCTCCGCATCGCGTGGTGCAGGCCGCCGCCGATATTGAAGGAATGGGCGAAGCGGCCCGACATCACCCCCTCGGCAGCGACGAGCGAGCCGCCGACGAGGAGCGCCGCCGCCTGGTGCATCCTGGGGAAGATCGGCACATCCTCCGTGCCGAGCCCGAAGCGGGCTGCCGCGTCGGCGGATAGGGCGCCTTCGCCCGCCGCGCGCACCGCAGCGATGAACTCCGGGCTATGCACCAGCCCAATCTCGGCGTCGGTGGCCGGGCGCGGTGGCAGGAGTTGTTCGTCGCGATCGAGCAGGCCGCAGGCATCGATCAACTCCACCGCCAGCCGCAGGCGCAGCGGATTGAATGGGTGGTCCTCGTTGAACTGGTATTCGTGGTAGTTGTCGCCGTAGATCAATGCCGTTCGCCCGCCCATGCCGCCCGTTGACCTTTCGCTACCACGCCGCCGCCCATTTCCCCTATTGTCGGTGTCCTTGCTGCCGATCGTAGACGACGGCATTCGCGGTCGCAAGCGGCGGGCCGCGAAATGTGGCCTTTGCGTGGGGGAGCGTGGTGTCGACAGCGACTCAGGCATAACCCCTGGACCGCGAAACGGTTGATGGGCAGGATCCCTGATACAATCGCGAGACTCGACGCGTCGTGCGTCACACGGCCCTCTACTAAGCCGAATCGCCAAAGATAATGCCGAATCGGCAAGGAGCAGCTGCCATGCATCGGTTCAATCCCGATAACCGCCACCGTCTCTTAAGCGAACAACGCTACGCCATGCTGCCGCCTGACCGGGTCCTCGATGCCTTGACGCTGGAACCGACGATGACGATCGGCGATATCGGTTGCGGGCCGGGCTTCTTCACGCTGCCGTTGGCCGAACGGCTCACCTCAGGGCAAGTCTATGCGGTCGATGTCGAGCCGGTGATGCTCCAAATGGTGCAAGAGCGGGCCAGCGCGGCGGGCCTGACGAATATCCAGACCTTCCTGGCGGAGGAACAGGCGGTGCCCCTCCCCGCTGCCAGCCTCGACGCCGCCTTCCTGGCGCTGGTCTATCATGAATTTACCGACCGGATCGGCTACCTCTCGATGTTGTCTCGCCTGGTGCGCCCCGGTAGCTGGCTGGCGTTGATCGAGTGGGAACGCCGCGAGAACCCGATCGGCGGGCCGCCGCTCCAGGAGCGGATAACCCCCGACGAGGCGCGATTGGAATTGGCGACCGCGGGCTGGCAGGTGACCGCGCAGCACGCCTTCAACGACTGGATGTATATGCTCGTCGCCGAGCGTGCGGCGGGTGTCTAAGAACAACCGGTTGCGCTTCGCGTTTCGGTCAGGCAAGCGCGCCGAAAGCGTGGCCGCCGATGGTCGAGCCTAGCCACAATCGCCCTTGCGCGGATGTGCCGATCTTTCACGATGACGGAGTCGTCTCGATGCACCAGCCCCGCCACCCTACCTTGATTCCGCTCCCGGATGAACTACGCGGTGAGCGGATCGTGATCCGTCCATATCGCGCCGACGACGCCGAGGCGTTGTTCGCCGCGATCGATGAATCGCGCGAGGCCCTTGCGCCGTGGCTGCCGTGGGTTCATCACCACCAGAGTGCCGACGATACGCGCGACTTCTGCCTGCGGTCGCTGGCGAGCTGGATCAATCGGACCACGCTCGAAGCGGGGATCTTCGACGCGCGCGATGGGCGACCGCTGGGCGCGACCGGCTTCCCGCGCCTCGATTGGCAGGCGCGCACCTTCGAGATCGGCTATTGGCTCCGGCGCTCGGCGGTGGGGCGCGGCTATGTGCGCGAGGCGGTGCAACTACTGGCGCGATTCGCCTTCGAGGACCTCGCCGCGCATCGGTTGGAGATCCGCTGCGACGCGCGCAATGAGCGGAGTCGCCACGTCCCCGAACGCCTCGGCTTCACCCTGGAAGGGCGACTCCGCAATGATAGCCTCGACCCCACCGGCGTGCCGCGCGACACCCTCGTCTTCGCGCTCATCCCTGAAGATTACGCGCGTGCGCGACGGGAGTGGCATGCTGAGGCGTGAATGGGGGGGGCGAAGCCGTTCCCCTCACGTCGCAATGTCCAGTTTATCGCCCGGCGAGGATCCGGCGCCCGAACTGCCCGAGCAGCACGTCGTAGGGGGCGGGGTTCTCCGGGTGGTACTCGAAGCGGGCGCGCTCGAAATACTGCACCCGGTAGGGCTTGCCGTCCTCCAGCGTCTCGGTGATGGTCTCGGTCAGCGGGTAGCCGAACTGGGCCAGCCCGCCACTCGCCTCCCAGTAGGCCAGGAAGTTGCCTGAGAGGTTGTGCCCGGTCGTCGGGAAATAGGTCGCGCCGGATTGCTGTGGAACGGCGGGATCCGCAGGATGGATCCGTCGTCCGAACTGGCCGAGCAGGACGTCATTCGGGGCGTTATTCTCGGGGTGGTATTCCAGGCGCACCCGCTCGAAATACTGCACGACGTAGACCTTGCCATTTTCCAGACGTTCGGCGAAAGGCGCGCTCAACGGGTAGCCGTTGAGCGCCAGTCCGCCGTGCTCCTGCCAGTAGGCGAGGAAGCGACCCTGCACGCAGCGACCGGTCTCGGCAAAGCAGCGGCTATCACTCGTCTCGATCCGGTAGCGTTCGGCACCTTCGCCGCCGCCAAGGACATAGATCATATCGAGGACGAGTATGGCGCTATGGCCCCGGCGCATCGCCAACATCGGGGTATCGGCACGCCAGATATTCGTGCGCGGGTCGTAGCGTTCGGTCGTATTCGTCGGCTTCCCCTCAGCTACTTGGCCGCCGGTCAGCAACACCTCGCCGTTCGGGAGGAGCGTGGCGGCGTGGCCGCTCCGTATCGTTGCCGGATTGGCGACAACCGTCCAGGTGTTGGTCGCCGGGTCGTAGATCTCCGCGCCGCCCGCGTCGGCCGTGCCGCCGAGCAGCAGCACCCGCCCGTCTTGCAGCACCGTCATGGTGAAATCGCCGTGCGTTTGCTGCGGTGCCGCCACCGGCGTCCAGCGATCTTCACGGGGGTCGTAGCGCTCGCCGGTCTGCGCTTTATTATCACCGCTGATGACGAGCAACGTTCCATCGTCCAGCAGGCGGGCCTGGGGCTTGCTGCGCGGTGTCGCGAGCGGGGCGGCCCCTTGCCAGCGGTCGGCGACCGGATCATAGATTTCGACGGTGGCGAGCACCTTGCGCGGATTTGACGGGCTTCCGCCGTAGATTGATCCACCAACGACGATCAAC
>DATCMP010000250.1:0-11652 GCA_036563365.1 Thermomicrobiales bacterium | reverse complement strand
GATCGTGATCGTCAGTTCGGTGACGGCGTTGGCGGGGACGGCGGCGCAGAACCCGGCCTACACCGCCTCGAAGGGTGGGTTGCTCTCATTCGGGCGCGGGCTGGCAGTGAGGTATGCGCCCGACCGGATCCGCTGCAACGTCGTCTGCCCCGGCGCGCTGGAAGCCCCGCCCGATGTGGAAGACATCGATAACGTCGCTCGGGAACGCCGATTAGTCGGGCAAATCCCCCTGGGTCGCCTCGGCGACTTCGCCGAGATCGCCCCGATGATCGCCTTCCTCGCTTCCGACGAAGCGAGCTACGCGACCGGCGGCACCTTCGTGGTCGATGGTGGCCTCACGGCGGTGTGAGCGAGTCGTGAGTCGTGAGGGCTGTCTCTATGTTATTGCTTGTTGGCACACTAAAGTAGCGCTACTAGCGGGTTCTCACGACTCACGACTCACGACTCCCGACTCCCCAAGGAGCAACAGCGATGAGTACCGCGCCACTCCTTGTCGATGCACATTGTCATCTCGGTCGATCGGTCGTCTCCGGCGTGGAGATCGACGAGGCGACCTTGCTAGGCACGATGGCCGCGAACGGGATCGGCGTCGCGATGACGATGCCGCAGCCGCATCAGGGGCTGGATGTCGCACCGATCCACGATCGAATCGCCCGTTGCGTCGAGGCCAATCCCGGTGTGATCTACGGGATGGTCAACCTCAGCCCACGTTTGGATGAAGCCGAGTACCGCGCCGAAGTGCTGCGCTGCGTGCGTGGCTTCGGCTTCCGGGCGATTAAGCTCGATCCGTCGGTGTCGGCGTTGCCGATCAACCACCCGCGCTGCGAGATCGTCTTCGCCACCGCTCAGGAACTAAGCGTGCCGGTGATCATCCACACCGGGCTCGGCGTGCCGAACGCGCTGCCCGCGCTGGCGATCCCACCCGCGCTGAAGTATCCCGATGTCACGGTGGTGCTAGCGCACGCGGGGTTCGCGGTCTTCGCGGATGAGGCGATCGTCGCGGCGCAGGTCTGCCCGAATATCGTGCTGGAACCGTCGTGGTGCGCGAGTTATCAGGTCGCGGCGATGGTCCGGACGATCGGCGCGGCGCGCGTCATGTTTGGCTCCGATCACCCGAGCAACGTGGCGTCGGAACTGGCGAAGCTGCGGGCGATCGGCCTGGATGAGGGGCAACTGGTGCAGGTGCTCGGCGGCACTGCGCGGCGAGTTTTTGGACTTGAAGGTGAAAGATAACGGTATTGTGGGCGCGGCTCGTCTGCCGTTGATCTTGTCGACCGTTCATGGAGAACGAGAACGATGGTGAAACTGATCGCAAATCTGACGACGCTCTTTCATGAAGTGCCGATGGTCGAACGGTTCGCGCTGGCGCGGGCGGCGGGGTTTAAGGCTGTCGAGGTGCTGTTCCCGCATGAGGATGATCTGCACGCCCTCGCCGCCGCCGCCCGCGAGAACGATTTGCGGGTGATCCTCTCGAACTTTGCGGCGGGGACTCGTGCGGCGGGCGACCGGGGGGTCACCTCGCACCCGGCGCGCGTCGCCGACTTCCGCGCGGAGGTGGCCGGGGCGATCGAGATCGCCAGGGTGTTGGGCAGCGATCGATTCCACTGCATGGCCGGTCGGCGGCTGGATGACATATCCCCTGAGGTGCAGTGGGCGACGATGATCGAGAACTTGCGCTATGCCGCTGGCGAATTTGCCGCGCATGGTCTGACCGTGCAACTAGAGCCGCTGAACGATCGCGACAATCCGGGCTATTTTCTGGTTGGTTCGGCGATGGGTCTGCGCGCTATCGAAGAGGTTGGCCTGCCGAACGTTAAGCTGCAATACGACATCTACCACATGCAGCGGGGTGAAGGGGAGTTGGCGGCGACGATCGCTCAGCATCTCGACACGATCGGGCATATCCAGATCGCCGATAATCCTGGCCGTCATCAGCCGGGGACGGGGGAGATCAATTACCGTTTCCTGCTGCCATACCTCGATCGGATCGGTTACGACGGGTACGTCGGCCTCGAATACGGGCCGCTCGGCCCGACCCAGGATTCGTTCGGTTGGATTGCGGAGTACGAGTTGAGTTTGTGAGAAGGTGCGGTGAGGTAACAGTCCGTTGGCGGGTGGTTGAAATCACCCGCCGATCGACATTTGCACCGACACCCTCACCTCGCGGGATAGTGAACCAGCACCTTGATCGGGTTGGCCACGCCGGACGCGAGCGCGGCGAATGTCGCCGGGAGATCGTCGGCGGTGATCTGCTGGTCGAAGAGTCGTTCGAGCGTCGCGCTATGGCGCTGCGCCAGCGGGAAATACCAACGCGCGTGCGCCTGATAGTCGGGGCAATCGCTGGAGCCGACCACGCTGAGTTGATGCTGGTGGAACGCCGGCGTGAGGGTCAGCGGTTCGCGGTTGCCATCGGCGAGGACGCAGATCCGGCCGTGCGGGGCGAGATGTGCCTGTAGGATCGCAAACGCGGCGTCGCGACTCGAACACTCGACGCCGCTGGCGTAGCCGCCCTGGAGGGCAGGCGCTTCGTCCGGTCTGACGGCACGGCGCGCACCGAACGCCAACGCGAGTTCACGGCGCTCCGGATGCGGCTCGATGATGTCGACCGCGCGCACCCCGAACGCACGTACGACGAATACCGCCAACAATCCGATCGTGCCAGCGCCGGTGATCAGGACCGGCTCAGGCGGTGGTATGCCCAGTTTCTTGATGCCGGTGGCGACATCGCCGCTGAGAATCAGTAGGACCGCCGCTGCATCGCTAACTGTATCAGGGATTGCGATCACCTTGGTGGTGGGTACGACCGCATAGGTGCGATGGCCGTAGGTCGCCACGACCCTCGCGCCGATCGATAGGCTCGTAACCGCCGAGCCACGCGCTCGCACGCTCGCCACACTCTCGTAGCCGGTCATCTGCGGATAGTGCATCGGTGTTGCGCCGCGCGAAGTGCCCAGGTAGTGGGGGAGTTCCGTGCCGATGCTGATCGCCCCCGTCTGTGTTTCGAGGAGGAGATCGCGCGGCCCCAGTGGCGGCAACGTGTCGGGCGTCCAGGCAAGTTGCCGTGGCGCGATGAGTTGTAAGGAGCGCCCGTCGTCGGGCGCTGTGTTCTTGGTCATCGGTCGCCCGTCGGTGTTCCTCGCTACGCTTCTCCGGTTGTGCTGGCGGTGCCGCCCACGACCAGCGCGGGCAGCACCACAGGTTTACATCGAGACGCCGAGTAGCCCGCGCGTGAACTGGAAGTCGGTGTTACCGCGCGCATTCAGCTTCGGCGTGTAGGCGCGACCCGCAACGCTGAGGATCAGGGAGACAAGCGCCGCCGCGTCGGTTTCGGGCGCGAGGACCAGATCGAGATCGGCGGCGTAGCGTGCAGTGGTCTCTGATTCGGTCGTCACTTGCAAGACCGGGACTAGCCGGTGCGCCTGCACCGGTCGGTCGCTGAGGTGTGTCAGGACGAGATCGATCCCGGTTGCGCCGAGGCCGGTCAGTGTCTCGACCCAGTGCTGCGTCGGCGTCGCCATGACGTGCAGCCCCGGTTGTTTGGCGAATTCGCCGTAGTCGAGCGATGGGGCGATCTTCTCCGCCGCGAAGGTGGCCGCGCGGAAGTCGGCGGATGTGAGCAATGCCGAGTTCTCGGGGATGATCACCGTTCCGCCCGCCGCGACCAGCAGACGCGCGAGGCGTGAGAATGCCGCCGCGAGCGGGGGGGCTACCGTACCCTGAGCGGTCAGCGCTAGGCGTAGCGCGCCGAGCCCCGCGTGTTCGGTGCTGCGCGGTGGGGCGGCGGCAGCGGCGGCGGCGAACCAGTCGAGCGCCTTGATTGTGACGGCGTCGATCCCGCCATCAAGCTGAATACTCGCCCAACCGAAGCGATCGAGGCCCACGCCGGCCTCGCGCAATTCGTGGCGCACGAAGTCGTTGTGGGTCTTCTCGCAGCCGTGCTCGAGCAACATCGCACGACCGACGAGCGGGCTGAGGAGATAGCCGATCAGCGTGCGTGTGTACAACGCTTCCGACGAGCCGGAAGAGACGCCGCAACCCTCGGTGTGCGGTAAGGCGACATAGCGCGAAAGCTGATCGCGTCCGATTTGTCGCGCGTTGAGCAGCCCGGCGATCTTGCTCGCGATCTGCCCCGAGCAGAGGCTTGTCGGCAGGATCAGCCCGATCTGATCGGTCGCCGACCCTTCGGCGGTGCTGATCGCCTCGAAGGTTGCGTCGGCGAGCGGATCGTTGGCGTCGGCGGGGTGGGCAAGGAGCGGTGTGCCGGCAGGGGTGGGGGCGTTCTGCAACTGGGCGAGGTTCGTGAAGTCGGTCTGTCGCCAGTCACGCCAGATCGAGACCTGCGCGTGTCCGGCCCGCTCACCGACCGAACGCTCGCCCGCCGCGATCCGCGCCGTGAGGGCGAAGGCCCGCGCCCCGAGTTCATCCATCGGCACGCCATCGAGATATTCGCCAGCGTTGACATCCATATCGTTGGATAGCAGTTCGAAGCGCGCGGTCGTCGTCACGATCTTGATCGTCGGGACGAACGGAAAGTTGGTGATCGAACCGTTGCCGGTGACGAAAAAGATCATATTCGCCCCGGAGGCGATCTGCCCGGCGATACTCTCCAGGTCGTTGCCCGGGCTGTCCATGAAATAGTAGCCCGGTTGCAAGGCCCGCGCGCCGTAGTCGATCACGTAGTCGAGGCGGACGTCGGGGTGCTTCTTCGCCGCCGCGCCGATCGACTTCAGGGCGATATTGTAGAGGCCGCGGAAATTGTTGCCGCCCGAAGGGTTCCCCTCGGCGGTGTGGCCGTGCCAGGCGACCCGTTCTTTGAAGCGCTCGATCGTGGCGAGGAATTTTTGCGCGGTCGCGAGATCGCGCACCCGTTGCAGCACATATTCCTCGGCACCGATCAATTCGTCGGTTTCGGCGAGGTTGGCAATCCCGCCGTGTCGCACGACTTCGCGCGCGATCCACGCCAGCAACGGGTTCCCGGAGACGCCGGAGAAAGCATCCGAGCCGCCACATTGGAGGGCGATCGAGAGCGCGCCGAGTGGTTCAGGGGTCCGTTCCTGCGCCGCGACCTGTGGCAGCCACTCGCGGATGAGCGCGGCACCGAGATCGAGATCGGCCTCGAAGCTGTTCCGCAAGGTGATGAAGCGACTCAGGACAGCGTCAAGCGGGTAGTTGTGCTGGCGCATCCAGTCGCGAACGGCGCGCGCGGTCACCGACCCGAAGCCATCATCTACCACCAGAACGGCACCGACATTCGGGTTGATGATGAAGCCAGCGAGGGTTCGCAGGAGGAGATCGAGGTTGTTGGGGCGGTCGTCGCCGCCGCCTTCGGTATGCGCCACCGCCACGACACCATCGAAGTTCGCCAGGTCACCGGTCTGGTCGCGGAAGCGGCCTTCCAGCGCCTTGACCCAACTGCCGACCCGCGAGGTCACGCCGAGGATGACGATGTGGTTGCGGGTGCCGACGCCGCGATCCGCGCCGCGCCGGTAGCCCTGGAAGGTGCGCTCGGCGGCGTCGGGATAGGTTGCCACTTGCGCGGCGGGCGCGAAGGTTGCCTCATCGAGGTGATAGGCTTCGAGCGGATTGTCGCGGAAGTTCGCGTCGGGCGGCAGCGGGAAGGCGAGACCGCGCGTGGCGAGCGCCTTGAGAATCTTCGGGTTGCGAACGTAGCTGCCGGGCGCGATCGGCCCCATCGCGTAGCCGAATGGCAGCCCCCAGGAGAGCAGCGCTTCGTCGGGCGCGATCGGCCGGATGGCGAAACGATGCCCTTCGAGGATCGTGTAATCGATATGGTAGCGCCGGCCATCGTGGTTGACGAGTGTACCCGCGTCGAGGCGACGCGTGGCGATGGCGACATTGTCGTCGGGGACGGGAAGTCGCCCGACGGTGTGGAAATCATACGCGGTGGAATCAGACATACCCTTCCCTCCCGGTGCGTGCGCTGCGCTTTCGCAATCTGTGCAGCCTATTGTACCGCAGGGTGCGTGCGACGGATTGCCGGAACGGGCTGAGCGGGGAACGGCGTTACTTGCTGCTAGCCGTCGGCATCACGACGACACCATCCGTTGGCGCGGTGCCGCTCGGCGCTGCCGACGCTACGGCTCCTTCCTCGGGTTCTTCCGGCAGCAGGCGACTGGCGTTGCGGCGCAGATAGAAGAGCGCCGCGATCACGCCGAGGCCGCAGACACCTGAGACGATCGCGACGGCCCATTGCACGCCGCTGCGCTCGGCCAGCGCCCCGATGATCAGGCTGCCGAACGGTGTGGTACCGGCGAAGAGGAGCTGGTAAATACTCATCACCCGGCCGCGCAGGTGGCTCGGGGCGACCATTTGGAGACGGGTGTTCGCCGTGGTGCTGAAGATGATGCTGCACAAGCCCAGCGCGACCAGCAGCGGGACCGTCACCAGCCACCAGTGGGAGAGGGAGACCAGGAAGAGGAGGATGCTGAAGCCGGTCGCCCCGATGAGCAGGGTCTTTCGCGTGGCCCGGCCACGATACGCCACGCCGAGTGCCGCCAGCAGCGAACCGACACCCATCGCTGCCGTCAGACCGCCGAAACCGATCGCGCCGCTATGCAACACCTCGTCGGCGATCAACGGCAAGATGACCGTGAAGTTGTAGCCGAAGGTGCCCAACACCCCCATCAGGAGGAGCGGCAAGGCGGTATCGGGGGTCGAGGCGGCATAGCGCAGCCCTTCGCCGATCTGTCCGAAGACCTTCCCCGCCCGCGCCGGGCGACCGGCGAAGAACCGGGTCGGGTCCATCAGCAGCAATCCGCCGATGACGGCCAGGAAGCTGGCCGCGTTGAGATAAAAGCAGCCCGCGACACCGAAGGCGGCGATCAGCAAGCCGCCGAGCGCCGGGCCGACGATTCGGGAGGTATTGAAGATTGTCGAGTTGAGGGCGACGGCATTCGGCAGATCATCGCGCCCGACCAGTTCGACCACGAACGCTTGCCGCGTCGGGTTGTCGAGCGCATTGGCGATCCCGAGGACCGCCGCCAGGATATAGACGTGGATCAGTTGCACCTGCCCGGTTGAGACGAGGACGGCGAGGATCAGCGCCTGGAAGGCCATTACCGTCTGGGTCAGCATCAGGAAGCGCCACTTCGGGACGCGATCGGCTAGCACGCCGCCGAAAAGGGAGAGGATCAAAATCGGCGCGAACTGGACCGTCGTCACGGTGCCGAGTGCGAGCGGCGAATGGGTGATCTGGAGGACAAGCCAAGACTGCGCGATCCGCTGCATCCAGGTGCCACTCAGCGAGACAACTTGCCCGCACCAGTACAACCGATAATTCCGGTTGCGGAGCGAACGGAAGGTCCGCTCCGCCGCAACCCGTGCCGCACTCACCATCCCGGTCCCCTCCCCAGCACCATGCGCGGATACTGCTCTTTGGTTAGCCTGACCGCAGTCTTCTCGGTCTGCAAAACGCGAACCCTATGCGTCCACGGTTGCATCTTTGGCTCATCACTGTGGCGCAATGGTGTCTTGCGCGTCGAGAAAAAGCGCATAGTACGCGCCAAACTTCTATGATGATACGGCAATGCCGTACTATTTGCAACGCTTACTTTCGGCTCGTCTACGCGGTTCCCCTGCGCGAATAGGCGGGTGCGGCACGCGAGTCGTTGGGCATCGAGGAGGCGAATGATCGGATAGGGTTTGGTGCCATCTGATGGTGCGGTAGTATAGGGGAAAGCCACCGCTGTGCTGGATGGGATTGAGGGAATGCCGGGGAGGGATCGATGACAATCATGCAAGAACGGGGCGAGTTTCAGGGTTTGGCCTGTCGTTGGTTGTCGAATGGGCGGGTACGGCTGGCCGTGACGACCGAATGCGGACCGCGTGTCGTGTACTGTGGGCTGGAGGGTGGCCGCAACCTCTTCGCCGAGACGCCCGAGGTGGTGCTCGATGGCCCGTACGGGCCGTTGCGGCTCCTCGGCGGGCATCGCCTCTGGTACGCGCCGGAGATCGTCGAGCGCACCTATTGGCCGGATGATCAGCCGGTCGCGCTCGAAGAGTCGACTACCGGCGCGAGTTTCGTCGCCCCGCCCGATACGGTGGGGATCGTCAAGGAAATGGCGCTGGCTTTGGACGACGATGAGGCGCGGATCACCGTGACCCATCGCCTCCGCAACGACGGCGCAGCCCCGATCGAGCTGGCTCCGTGGGCGCTGACGATGGTGCCGCTCGGTGGGGTGACATTGCTGCCCCAGCCGCAAGGCCCAGTCGATCCGCGTGCATTGCTGCCGAATCGCTTCCTGACCCTCTGGCCGTACAGCGATCCGACCGATCCGCGGCTTGTCTGGGGGAATCGGATCATCCTGGTACGCGGCGAACCGGCTCTGCCGAACAAACTCGGCTATCGCAACGCGCATGGCTGGGTCGCACATTGGCTCGACGGCACGTTGCTAACCAAAGAGTTCCCCGCGAGCCTCGGCAGTTCGCACCCGGACAATGGCTGCAATACCGAATGCTACATCAACGATCGGTTCATGGAGGTCGAGAGTTTGGGGGCGCTGGTAACCGTCGCGCCGGGACAGACGGTGACGCACGAAGAGATTTGGCGGCTCCACGATGGCATCGAGCCGATTAACGATGAAGGGGCGGCGGTGGCGGCGGCGATGGCGGTCGGCCTCAGCTAATCGGATCGATCGTCCACAGGCAATCGAATCAAAACCGAAGCGGCTCCGGCGTCAAAGTGTAGACGCCGGAGCCGCTCTTCGGGGTGTGCTGGAGCGGGAAACCTTATTGCTTGACGGCCTCGATGTCGAGGCTGATCTTGACGTTGTCGCTCACGAGCACGCCGCCTGTTTCCAGCGCAACATTCCAGGTCAGGCCAAAGTCCTTGCGGTTGATCGTCAATTCGGCGTTGAAGCCACCGACCGTCGTGCCGAAGGGGGTGGTGCCGCTCCCGTGGAAGGTCGCGGGGATAGCGATCTCGCTGGTGACATCGCGCACGGTGAGATTGCCGTACACCATGAACTCGTTGTGGCCCTTCGACTCGACACGGGTCGAGGTGAACGTGATCTGCGGGTACGTCTCGGCATCGAAGAAGTCTGCCGAGCGCAGATGACCGTCGCGCTTTTCGTCGCGGGTGTCGATGCTGTTGACATCGATCGTCACTTGCACCGAAGAATTGGCGGGATTGCTCTCGTCGGCCAGGATCGTCCCCTGGAAACTCCCGAAGCGGCCCTTCACCGTGGTGAACATCATATGCTTGACGGCGAACTCGACCGAGGAGTGCGAGGCGTCGATGGCCCAGGTTGTCTGTGTTTGTGCAATTGCCGACATCGTGTGGTCCCCCTACTGCGCGTCATTTCACGACTCTACTTTGTGGACTGTCGTCCACTTCGGATTCATGATACCGGACTATGGTCCGCTTGTCAAGGGGGGCGCTGTTAGAGTTTCGTTGGCGTCACACCCTTGACAGGGAAGGGCAGTCTCGCTACAATACCCAAGCTTCTTACGGACATGGTCCGGTAAGCGCGCGGAAGTGGCTCAGTGGTAGAGCATCTCCTTGCCAAGGAGAAGGTCGCGAGTTCGAATCTCGTCTTCCGCTCCAAAGGTCCCGCAAGGGACCTTTTTTCTTTTCCTGATGCGGATCGCTATGCCACTCGAAAGACAACTGCAAACGGATTGCAAACGGCGTGTTAAATGCTGTCCGTAGCGCCCCGTGCCCGGGCGAGCGCGCCGCCAACCGCGCCGGCCGCCCGGCGGCGCCCACCTTCCAGGGCATGGCCGTAGCGGTCGAGGGTGAACGCGGCGGAGTGGTGGCCGGCGCGTTGCTGCACGACCTTCACGTTGTGCCCCTCTTCCAAGAGCAGCGATATATTCAGGTGGCGCAGATCGTGGGGGCGGATCGCGGGGACGCCGACCTTGATGAGCAGGGCGTGCCACCGGCGACCGTAGGTGCTCGGCGTCACCGGCCGACCATCGGGCATGGTGAACACGTGATCCCCGCCGACCCACGCCTCGTCCGCCCGCTCGCGCGCCCGTTCCTGACGCTCCCGATGGGTCCGGAGCAATGCAACCTCCTCGGTCGACAGCTCGATCTGGCGGGACCGATGCCCCTTCGGCGCTTCGACCTTGACGCCACCGGCGACCTTGACGCGGCTCTCGGCGACGGTCAGATACCCGCGGTCGAGGTGGATATTCGCCCACCGCAGGCCGAGCAACTCCCCCCGTCGGAGCCCGGTGCGGATCGCCACGATGAACAGGGTGCCGAACTCCTCTTCGGCGATCGCCCCCTCGAACCGGGCCGCCGTCTCGACGTCCCAGAGGGGAAACTCCTTGGTTTCGCCCCGCGGGCGCTGTACGCTGTCGGCGCAGTTGGCGGCGATCAGCTGCCAGGCGACCGCCTGCTTCAGCGCGGCGTGGAGGACCGTGTGATCGAGGGCGACTGTGCTCGCCGAAAGCCCCGCCTCGCGCAGGTCGGCATAGGCGCGGGACAGGTGCAGCGCGTTCAACTTGCGCAGCGGGATCTCGCCGAGGCGAGGCGCGAGATGTGAACGGACTGCCTGGGCATATCGCTCGTGGGTGCCCTGCCGCAGGTGGGGCTTGATCGCGGTCACTAGCCAGTGCTCGAGATAAACCCCTGTCGTCATCGTGGTCGGGTCCAGATCGGTGCCGGTGTCGCGCGCATGCAGATGCCGCGTTATCGCCAGTTCAACTTCCTTCTTCGTCGCTCCATAGATCCACCGTTGCCGCCGCCTGCCCGTCGTCGGGTCGGGTTCCCGCTCGACCACTGCACACCACCGCTTGCCGCGTTTGAATGGCTTGCCGCTCATCGGGTTGTCCTCCTCCCATCGGTACTGTCAACTTGGGACTGGGCGTGGCCAGCGTGCGATACTGGCAGCATGAAAGATGACGTTGCCACCCCCCTGTACGCCGGGTATCGCTTCCCGCCGGCGATCATCGGCCACGCGGTCTGGCTGTACTTTCGGTTCGCCCTGAGCTACCGCGACGTCGAAGAACTACTCGCGGAGCGCGGCGTCATCGTGACCTACGAGACGATTCGGCAGTGGTGCCAGAAGTTCGGCCAGGCCTACGCGAATGGGCTACGCCGGCGACGTCCGCGCCCTGGCGACAAGTGGCACCTGGACGAGGTCTTCATCAGCATCAAGGGCCAGCAACACTATCTATGGCGCGCCGTCGACCAGGACGGGAATGTACTCGACATCCTGGTCCAGAGTCGGCGGAACCAGGCCGCCGCCAAGAAGTTTTTCCGTCGGCTCCTCAAGGATCTGCAATTTGTGCCGCGCGTGGTGATCACCGACAAGCTCGCCAGTTACGGGGCGGCCAAGCGCGAGGTGCTGCCGAGCGTCGAGCATCGGCAGCACAAGCGGCTGAACAACCGGGCGGAGAACTCCCACCAGCCGACGCGGGAACGGGAGCGGCGGATGCGGCGCTTCAAGAGCCCCGGGCACGCCCAGCGGTTCCTCGCCGCCTACGGCCCGATCGCCGCCCACTTCCGTCCGCGCCGCCATCGCCTCGCCGCCGCCGCCTACCGCGCGACCAGAGCCGAGCGCTTCGCCACCTGGCGGGCGGTCACCGGCGTGTCCGCCATCGCCTGAGCAGCGTCACCCTCCTGGCTTTGGCCAGCCTTTGTACCGTCTTGGTCGCTCATCGCCTGCTCAAGTTGACAGTACC
>DATCMP010000202.1:0-6726 GCA_036563365.1 Thermomicrobiales bacterium | reverse complement strand
GGATCCGGTACGCCGCCGCTGGGTTCAAGTGCTTGCCGAGTGGCTTTTCTGGTGTGAACTACCGTCCGCTCGCGACCAGTGACTCCTCTCGGGCCAGTTCGCGCAGTTCGCCCATGACCTGCAAGAGGCCATCGAGGGTCGCGCCGACCGGCGTGAAGGTCGTGTCGAAGAAGAGTTCCGCCGCGCCCATGGCGCGCACGGCGGCGATATCGTCGGCGATCTGGTCGCGCGATCCGGTGAAGATGAAGCGTTCGCCGCCGATCGGCTCGTCGGTGAGATAGAGGTTCGCGCGCACCACGACCGCCAGATCGTCCGGGTCGCGACCGGCGTCGCGCGCCATCGCGTGCAGCGCCGCGCTCATCTGCGCCATCCCCTCGACCGGGATCCCCGCCGGGTTCCAGCCATCGGCGAGGGTGGCCGCGCGCTGCAGGGCGGTCGGGGCGTAGGCCGCCAGGTACAGCGGCGGGTGCGGGCGCTGGACCGGCTTCGCCCCGATGATCGAGGGGGCAACCTGATAGAACTCGCCGTTGAACTCGACCGGGTCATCGCCCCAGACCGCCTTGAGCACCCCTAAGAACTCATCGGCACGCCGACCCCGCGCCGCCATCGACGCACCCGCCGCCTCGAACTCGTCGACCGACCACCCCACACCCAGCCCGACGCGCAGGCGGCCACCGGAGATGATGTCGATGGTGGCGAGGCTCCGCGCGAGGATGACCGGATTGTGATAGGGGATGTCGAGGACGCTGGTCCCCAGGGCGATCCGCTCGGTGTGCGCCGCCGCGAGGGTGAGGGTGCCGAGCGGATCGAGGATATAGCGATATGCTTCGGGCAAGACGCCGTCGTGGGCCGCGGGATACGGCGTGCGCGGTGCGAGGGGGTAGAGCAGGCGCTCGGTGACCCAGAGGCTGTCATAGCCGAGTTCTTCGGCACGCCGCGCCGCCGCGATGATCGCCGCGGGGCTGGCGGCGGGGCCGATGTGCGGTAACACAAAACCAAGGCGCATCCTGTTCTATCCTTTCGTTCTTGCGAACAGTGACAGTGACATCTGTTTCGGTTGCTTTTGGCGTCTGCATGGTGCGCGGCGAGGATACCGCCGGGCGGGGCGTAGTACCCGCCGCCCCTGGAAACCTCTTACCTGCGGGAAGCCGTTGGGGTCTGGGGAGGTAGGAGGGTGACGTTAAACCCGCGCCCGATCGCTTCCGCTTCGGCGCGCGTCAGATCGGCGGGGCGGAACAAGCGGGCCAGGATCGCCTTCAGGCGGGTGGCGGTGCCGGTGGTGTTCGTTCGCGTCTGGGTCGCTTTCATTGCTGTACTCCTCAATGACAAAATAGGCTACCAAAGGGCCATCGTTACTATCGGGGTGGCGTTAACCTTGCCTGCCGCATCAAAATCAAACGGTGCGGGTTGGTGATACTGCCTGCGTTCATACGAACTGGGCGTTTGGGCTCGCGTTTCCGTCGCGGTGGGTGCTGGTGATTCCCGAGCCAAGCGCCGCAATACCGGCCTGCGTCTGTGCTGAAACCTTCCCTCCTCCCGATCGCTGCGGCCCGCTCCGGTGGGGCTGCTCTGTCTCCTATTCTGCGGCCCGGACCGCGCGGACAACACTGCCAGTACACCTACAATGGGGACACAGTAACGGTACGGGCGGGCACCACCGCTATGCTATGATTGCCCCTCGGGCGGGGTGCGGAAATGCAACATTTGGGCGGGGGGATGGACACGGCGACGTCCTTCGGTGAGCAACTGCGACGCCTGCGCGAAAGTGCGGGCCTGACCCAGGAGGAACTGGCCGAGCGGGCGGGGCTCACCGGCAAAGGGATCGGCGCGCTCGAACGCGGGGTCCGCAGGCACCCGTATCCGCACACCGTGCGCGCCCTCGCCGATGCGCTCGAACTGAGCGCCGACGAGCGCGCCGCCCTCGTCGCGCTGTTGCCGCGCCGTGGCTCCCCCGGCGCGGACCCATCCCCCGCCCCGTCCGGCCCGCCGTCGCCGACGGCGCGCCCTCTGCCGCCACTCCCGGTGCAACCGACCGGCTTAATCGGGCGGGAACGGGAGCGCGACGCGGCGCGGCGGTTGCTCGAAACCGATGCCGTCAGGCTCCTCACCTTCACCGGGCCGGGCGGGGTGGGGAAGACGCGGCTAGCGGTGCAACTCGCCACCGACGCGCACGGGCGTTTCTCGCGCGGCGTCGCCTTCGTCGATCTCGCGCCGCTGCGCGATCCGGCCCTGGTCCTCGCGCAGATCGGTCGCGCGGTGGGTGTCGGCGAGACGAGTGAGCGCAGCGTCCCCGAGGATATGGCGCGACTCCTCGCCGGTCATTCGATCCTGCTCCTGCTCGATAACATGGAACATCTCCTGGGGGCCGCCACCGATATCGGCGAGCTCCTGGAAAGAGTCCCGGGCGTGACGATCCTGGCGACGAGTCGCGAGCCGTTGCGCCTGCGCTGGGAGCACGAGTTTCCGCTCTTGCCGTTGCCCGTCCCCGAGCGTGGGCGTGGTGCTGACTCGGCGGCCTTGTCCACCGTACCCGCCGTCGCCCTTTTCGTCCGGTATGCACAGGCGACGCTGCCGAACTTCGTCCTCTCGGCGGCGAATGCTACCGTCGTCGCCGAACTTTGCCGACGGCTCGACGGCCTGCCACTGGCGCTGGAATTAGCGGCGGCGTGGGTGCGACTCTTGCCGCTCCCGACGCTGCTGGCCCGGCTCGATCGGTCCTTGGCGTTGCTGGCCGGTGGGCCGCGCGATCTGCCCGCGCGCCAGCAAACGCTGCGTGGCACCCTCGATTGGAGCCACGATCTACTCGACCCCGCCGAGCAGATCCTCTTCCGGCGCTTGGCACCATTCGTCAGCGGCTGGACGTTGCAGGCGGCTGAGTCGGTGGTGGTGGGGCAGGAGCTGCCGCAGGATACCCTCCTCGGTCACCTCAGCGGGCTGGTCGAGCGCTCGTTGGTGCAAACGATCGCGGCGGGCGAGGTGACCCGCTACCGCTTCCTCGAAACGGTGCGGCAATATGCCCAGGAACGTTTGGCGGCGAGCGGCGAAGCCCCCGCCCTCCGCGCTCGGCACGCGGCGTGGTGTCTCGCGCTGGCCGAGGAGGCCGAGGCGGGCTTGACCGGGCCGCAGCAGGCGGTCTGGCTGACGCGGCTGGAGCAGGAGCATGATAACCTGCGCGCGGCGCTCGGCTGGTCATTCGCGGAGGGCGACCCGGCGATCGGGTTGCGGATCGGGGTCGCGCTCGGGCGATTCTGGCAATATCACGCGCATGTGAAGGAAGGGAGCGAATGGTTGCTGCGCGGGCTTGCCACGCCCGATCTCGCGCCGATCTTACGGGCGAAGGCCCTGGCGGTGGCCGGTTGGCTGATGCGCGTGAGCGATGATCTCGCGGCGGCGACGGCGCTCCTCGAAGAGAGCCTGCTCCTGCAACGGGATCTCGCCGATCCCGATCTGCTCTCCGATACGCTCGATACGCTCGGCGATGCGGCCTACTTCAGTGGTGATCATGCGCGCGCGCGCGCGATCCATGAGGAGAGTCTGGCGTTGCGACGCGGCCTGGGCGATCGGTGGGGCGTGGCGATGTCCCTCAACAGCTTGGGCTGGGTGACCCTCGCCCAGGGTGAGCACGACCGCGCCGCGACATTGCTGGATGAGGCGCTGGCGCTGACGCGCGACCTGGATGATCGGCGCGGGATGGCGATGATCCTGGGGAGTCAGGGACTGGTCGCGCTGGACCGGGCCGATCCGGACGCGGCGCAGGCTGTGCTGATGGAAAGCCTGCAACTCTTCTATGCGCTCGGCAATCCGCTGGACGTCATCCTGCAATTGCTGGGGCTGGCGGCGGCGGCGAGCCTCCTGGGCCACGATCTGCGCGCGGCGCGGCTCTACGGCGCGGCGGAGCGGCAGTGGGCGTTGGCCGACCTGGGTAATCTGGACAAATTGTTCTGGCAGATCTACTACGGGCCGCCCCTCGCCGCCGCGCGCGCGCGACTCGGGGAGGGCGGCTGGGCGGCGGCGCACGCGGCCGGTCAGGCGCTCCCCCTGGACGAGGTGGTCGCTGAAGCGCTGGACGAGGCGATCTAGCGCCGTGCCGCCTCCCGTGCCTCTCTCGGGCATATGCACGGGGATTCAGCCGCCAGGCGATGTGCTCAGATCAGGGACCGCCGCCCCGCCCGGGATTGCCGTGCTGGCGCCCGTCCGTGGGCCGCTTGTCAGCGCCCCACCGCGCGTTTCGCGTCCACAAGGCCGACACCATAAAAGCCGTTGCGCTCGGTCGTCCCTTCGCAGTTCGCGGTGTACGACGCTGCGGCGTTCGCCGAGAGGCCCGGATAGACGAAGGGGTTTTGCGCCGGGCAGGGGCGCGGGGTGGCGCTCAGTTCGAGCAGGCGCTCGACGCGCGCCGGGCTCAGACGCAGGCTTTCCAGGTTTTCGCGTCCGAGGGTGCCGTACTGGCTGACGATCAGCGCGGCGACGCCGGTAACGTGCGGCGCGGCCATCGATGTCCCTTCCAGGTAGCGGTAATAGGCGCAGACCTCGGCGCGACAGTCGCGTACAACGGACTGACCGCGCGCGGTGACCTGGCCCTGGGCGTCGATTTCGCCGCTGGCGAGGAGCAGCGCCTTGGGGTAGGTCGAGAGGATCCGGTTCTTGGTCGGCTGATATTGCGCGGTGCCGTAATAATCGAGGCTATCGCCGCCCGGTGCCGCGAGGTCGGCGTGTTCCAGCCCGTAATCGGAGTAATAGGCCTTGCGGCCGCTCGGCCCGGTCGCCGTCACGCTGATCACCCCCCGGCCGTCGGTCGGCATACTGAGGCAGGTACGGTCGATCTCGCGACGATAGGTCGCGCCGCTCGGGAAATTCGGGCTGGTGGTATCGACGGTGGCGTGGTCGAGGTCGGTATGCCCGTTGCCCGCCGCCGAGACCAGGACCACCCCGTGCGCCCGCGCGTAATCGAGCGCCCGTTGGGTCGCTTCGAGGGTCATCCGCTGCGCCTGCTGCGCCTCTTCGTTGTCGGCGGGGTTCGCCGGGCAGTTGTAGAGCCAGGGGTCGATGTAATAGCTCATGTTGACGACGTTGATCCCCACATCACCGGCGTAGGTCAGGGCATCGACGGTCGGTTGCAAGAGGAAGATCCCCGAATCCTGCCCGGCGCGCAAATTGACCAGCGTCACGTTCGGGGCGACACCGACGATCCCGAGGTCGTTGCGCGCCGCCGCGATCGTCCCCGCGACGTGCGTGCCGTGACCGTTGCCGTCCTCGTCGGGCGGGTCGATGCAACTGGCGTAGGTGCAGGCACCGTCCAGGTCGGGGCGATCGGTGACGAAGTTGCGACTCAATTCGCGGTCGAAGTTGGGGGCGATGTCGGGGTGGTTGCCGTCGATCCCGCTGTCGATCACCCCGACCAGGACGCGCGAATCGCCGGCCTGGGTCGCGTGTGCGCCGTCGGCGGTCGCCCCGATCGCGCGCATATCCCATTGGAGCGCGCCGAGCGGGTCGGACCCGGTCTGCGGGCCGCCATTGGCCCCGCCGTCGTGCGGCTGCATGCCCGGCTCGACCTCGCGCATCCCTTCCGCTGTGCCGCGTTCATCGAGGGCCGATACGGGCACGCGCCCGAGCGGCACGTTGAGCGTCGCGCCAGCGAGCGCCGGGTCGCGCCGCACCGCGCGCAGGAAGAAGCCATCGTGGCGGGTCGTGCGGACGGTGGCGAGCCCGATCGCCGTATTCTCCCGGACGATCCGCCCGCCCGCCGCCGTGATCGCCGCCCGCGCTGCGCTCGGCGTCACCCCCGCTGCATAAAGGACGACATATTCGCCGACGGCCCCGGGTGGGGGTGGCGGCGCGATCGCGACCATCGTTGGGGCCGGGACGGAGGGTGGGAGGAGCAGACAGAGGATAATCACGGCTATCCACGGGGCGAGTCTACGCACGGTGCTTGTCTCCTGGTCGTTGACCATCTTTGGACGGGGGGGTGGCGGTGGTGTCATGGTAAGTGTAGCAGCCGTGCCGCATCGAGTATGGCCGCGCCCACCGCGGTCCCCACGTCACATAGATGCTCGCACAGAGGCACCGTTCCGCGAAAGGTCGTGCGTGCTCGGGTCGTAAGGTCGTGGTATTCTCTCTGCAAGCGGCTTGCGTACGTTCGCTGCAATATGCGGCATAGCGCGATCTTGAAGGGATAACGCATGGCGTTGCGTTTTCGTACCCACCGTCCGAGTCGAATCGGCCTCCTGCATCTGCTCGTCATCGGTGCCCTGGCGCTGATCGTGATGCGCTTCGCCTGGACGGTTTTCGGGGCGCTCGACATCTTCGCCGATTACCACGCCTACTATCGCGCCGCCGCCAATCTCCGCAGCGGCGGCGACATCTACGCCGAAGGGAAACTCCTCGTCGCGCGCAATAGCTACGACTTCTGGACGCAGACCGACGGGCAATATGTCTACCCGCCCGCGCTCGCCTTCGCGTTCTTGCCGCTGACACTGGTGAGTATCGGCCAGGGCGGGGCGGTTTGGCTCCTCGGGCTGATGCTGGGTACGGTGGCGTTCTGGTGGCTGGCCGGGCGACTCTGCGGGTGCGCGGTCGGCTGGCGCTCGTTCCTGGCGGTCGCGTTGCCGGTCGCCGGGATGTTGCCGCTGGCGCTTGGCGTGCGCTACGGGCTCGTTGTCGGCGCTCCGCTCCGGCTGGTCGCGCTGGCGTTCGGCGGCTTTCTCCTTTTCGTCATCGGGACACGGC
>DATCMP010000236.1:0-6564 GCA_036563365.1 Thermomicrobiales bacterium | reverse complement strand
GAGATTGCCCATGCTACAATCCCGGCCACATAGGCCGGGGAGGGATGCGCGACAACGAAGCAGGGTGAAGGGATGCCAGGGGAGCCGAAAGAGGTGCCGGCGGCGCGGCGCGAGATCGAGTCCGGCCTGGCGCGTTATGCGACAGCGGTGGAGCGCGCCCGCGCGGACGACGAGTTGCTGGCGCTCCGTGATGGCCTGCTCGATCTGCAATTTGCCAGTCGGCAGATCCTCACCGCGATCGAGGAGCGGCTCGGCGCATTCGAGGGCGACGACAGCCCGCGCGCGCTCGCCGCACAGGCCGAGGAGTTGATCGAGCAGATCGAAGGGTTGCAAGACGCTTGGGAGAGCCGCGTCGATCAATTGCTCGAAGCAGGCTTCGCCGATGATCGCCTGCCCGCATTCTTCGCCGAACTCCTCGCCCGCCCGGATCGCGATGCCGCGTTGCGCGATCTTTTCACCGGGCTGCCGGCCGACATGGATCAGGCCGCCGAATTGCTCGATTACGCGAAACGCTACCTCCTCTCGCTTGTCCTGCCGCCGCCAAAACGCGGCTAGGTCGTGGAGCCGATGGACGAAACGGGGCCGGATACCACGATCGTCGGCGCGAAGGCGCAGCTGGGGCCATTGCGGCGCGATCTCGTGCCCCTATACCAGCGTTGGGTCAATAACCTCGGGACGCAACGGACCCTCGGCGGGCTGCCCATACCGATCACCTACGAGCGCGAGTTGGCGCGTTACAATCGGCTCAGCGCCGCCAATGAGGCGCTCTTCACCATCTACGTGCGCGAGACGGGCCAACCGATCGGGATCACCGAACTCAAGGAGATCGATCGGCGCTGCCGCACCGCCAATTTCGTCATCTTCATCGGCGAGCCGGGGGCGCGCGGGAGGGGCTACGGTACGGAAACGACACTCTTGATCCTCGATTATGCGTTTACCACGCTCGGGCTGCATAATGTCGATCTCCAGGTTTACGAGTGCAACCTGGCCGGATTACGGGCCTACGAGCGGGCGGGGTTTCGCACGGTCGGGCGGCGACGGCAATCGTACTGGATGGGCGGGCGCTTCTGGGACACCATCTATATGGACTGCCTGGCGAGTGAATTCGTCAGCCCGGCCCCGAGCGTGATCTTCGTCGCGGATATGCTGCGCGGCGCTAACGAGCGGAAGGAGCATGAGGATGAGCAGGGGGAGCTTTAATCGACCCGAGGTGGCGGCGGAATACGCCCGTACCGGATTATTCGCCACCGGCGACGACCTCGCCTGGCTGGCCGAAGCCGCCGCGCTGACCGGGCGAGAGCGTGTGCTCGATCTCGGCACCGCCGCCGGGCATACCGCCCTCGCCCTCGCGCCCAAAGCGGCGCTGACGGTCGGGCTCGACCCCGCACCGGCGATGCTGCGGCAGGCACGTCGCCTCGCGCGCGAGCGCCGGATCACCAACCTCGAACTCGTCGCCTCGTTCGCCGACCCGGTCCCGTTCCCCGATGAGGTCTTCGACCTAGTGACCTGCCGACTCGCCGCGCACCACTTCCCCGACCTGCCGGGGGCGCTCTACGAGATCAAGCGGATGCTGCGCCCTGGCGGACGACTGATCGTCGTCGACACGATCGCCCCGGAAGACGACGCGCTCGATGAGTACATCAACGAGATCGAGCGGGTGCGCGACCCATCGCACGCGCACGATTACCGTCTCTCGGAGTGGGCCGACGCCCTGCGCCGCTTCGGGATGGGCTACGAGTTGTTAAACCAGTGGGAACTGCCGCTCGACTTCGCCTCCTGGGTCGCGCGGGTCGGCGCGCCACCCACCGCCATCGCCCGCCTCGAAGACCTTTTTGACGCTGCCACACCCGCCGCCATCGCGGCGTTCCACATCGCGCCGCCGCCAGCGCCACGCGCCTTCTGCCTGCACGCGGCGCTCTTCGTCGGGACGAAGGCTTGAAGGAGCAGCGATGCCCCTGCTCGTGCTGGCCTACCCGGAATTCGCGCCCGAGGACAGCGTGTGGATCGAGATGATCCGCGCGGTCCATGATCCGATGCACGAGCGGGTGCGCGCCCATTTCACCCTCGTCTACCCGCTGCCCGACAACTCGGAGCAACTCGGTGTCGAGGCGGTGAGCGAGGTCATCCACGCCGTAGCACCAAAGTTCGCGCCGATCCCGTTCGTGCTTCGCTCGGCGATCCCCTTCAACGACCTGCTTGGACCGGACACCAACGTCTTCCTGATGCCGGACGAAGGGTTTGGCGCGATCGTGCGCCTGCACGATCGCCTCTACGCGGGGCGACTCGCGCGCGCACTGCGGCTCGATATTCCGACCGTGCCGCATATCACCGTCGCCCGGCTGCGCGATCCGCAGGCCGGGAAGCGTCTGGCCGATACCCTCAACGCGCGCGATTTCGCCATCGCCGGGACAATCGCCGCGCTCTACCTCGCGACGCACGATGGCGGGACCGTGCGGACGATCGCGCGGGTGCCGCTTGGCGGGTAGTAGGGGGTGTCACTCGGCCAGGAAACCGTAATCGCGCTGGAAGAACATCCGTTGCCAGAGCCCCAGGTTCGCGGTATCGGCGATCGCGAACGGGAGGACCAGCGTCGCACGATCGCCGTCGACGACCACTGTCGGCTCGCCGACGACAGCGCGCTCGCGGAGCGGTTGCCGCGTCGCCAGCAGCTGATAATCGGTTGCCCGCTGGCGCAGGATCGGCGCATCGGCGCGGGCGGCGGCGGCATCGGCGTAGACCAGCGCGACCAGCATCGTGTGCGTCGTGCCATCGTCGCGCAAGCCGAGCCCGACCAACCGGTACGGATTGAGCTTCGGTCGGCCCGGAGCGGCACTCCGGACGGGGGAGGCGGCGGATGGGGTAGCGCGCGGATTCGCGCTCTGGGGCCGGAAGAAAAGCTCAGCCGTGATCAACCGGGCGCCGACGACCGGCCCGAGCGCGGCGACGAGCGCCGCATGGTCGGGATCGGCGGCGAACGTGTCGAGGCGACCGGCTCGCGCGTCGATCCCCGCCTCGGCCAGCGCGGTGGCCGCCGTTGCCGTCAGCGCCCCCTCTTCGAGGACGACGCGATTGAGGCGCGCCAGCGTCAGCCGCGTGATCGGCTGATTGAGGTCCACGATCTGGCGATCGTCGCCGCGCGCCAGGATAGTCGCGCCGTCATACGTGACCGGCTGATGCCCCGCACGGCCGAGCGCCGCTACGATCTCAGGTTGCGCGAAGCGACCCTCCAAACGCGACCAGACATTCGGCGGGCTACCGGCGGAGATCGTGCGCTCGATCTGCCAGAAATCGTAGCCGACCGCCTCACGCCATTCGGGGTCGAGCGCATGTTCGACCCCAGACTCGGTAGGTAACGGCAAACCGTTGGTCAGATTCGCCAAAACGGCTGGGGCGTCCTGGAGCGCCTGGAATGCCGCCGCCGATGTCGCTTCGCCGAGGCCGTAATTGCGCTTCTGCGTGAGCAGATCGGCGAAGGCCAGCCCCTCTGTACCCGGCAACGGCGCGCGTTGTGGCACCAGCGCCAGCGCACGGGCCAGCGCGCTAGCGCCGGGGGTGCCGATGGCGGGTGTACGGGTCGCACCAACGGTTAAAGTGCGCGTCGCCGTGCCCCCCCCGGAAACAACGGGTGTTGTCGCGACGGTCGCTGCCGGTGTACGTGCGACGACCGTCGGGGCGATAGCGGTGGTTGGGGTTGCCACGCCGCCACACCCCACCAGCAGCGTGATGCCGCCGCCACCGACCAGCCCGCCGATGAAACGACGGCGCGACAGCGGCCCTCTCCCTCGATCCTGTCCCATAGTTGCCTCATTCTCTGCATGCCGCACCGGACGCGACCTCGACTCTCGACGGCTACAACGTGGCGGCACGCGGTAGTATCACCGTCCGACCAGCTGTCTATATCCATCGCACCTACCGTTCCGCGCCCGTCACGATTCAGCAGAAAGAAAACCTCTACTCTATTTGTCACTGCAAGAGGCCGACACAAGGAGACGCGTACCTTCGCCCGGGCGAGCGCTTTTCGCAGCCTCACAGACGCCGAGGCCACACCGGGCGCACACGGCGAGGAGCGATGCACGTAGGACAACGCCGCCGCGTATCGCGACGTGGAGCGCTGGTGTCCGGTCGGCAACACCGCAGCCTTGCAGCGCTACGAGGTTGCCCTGCCCTCCGCGGCCGATGATTGGCTCGGACAACGGCGCGCCCGTGCGCGGGATAGCAACGAGGCACGGCGGCAGGCGAACGGACGAAACCCGCGAAGGTCGATCGCCGACCGGTTAGCGTGTCGCGGGCGTGAGGACACCATCGATGGAGAGGAGCAAACCGCGCCGGTCGATTGCGAGCGGCAACGTCTCGCCGGGGACACCGAGGCCCGCCGCGCGATCGGCCAGCGCGGCGGTGACAGCGGCGACGGTCGTGGCATCGCAGAGGGCCAGGAACGTCGAACCGGCGCCGCTCAGGGCCGCGCCGTGGGCACCGGCCGCACGAGCGGCATCGAGCAGGGGGGTGTGCGGCAGCAGCGGCAGGCGGTACGGCTGATGGAGGCGATCGGTCATCGCTTCGCACAGATCGGTCGCGCGACCTTCCCGCAAAGCGTCGATCAGGAGGGCGGTGCGGGCGATATTGTAGACAGCATCCGCCTGCGACACCTGCGGCGGCAGAACTGCCCGTGCGGCCTTCGTGCTGGAAGCGCGCTCGGGGATAAAAACGACCGCTTGCAGATGTTCGGAGACGGGGAGCGATCGCGCGCGGATCGCGCGCCCTTCGCCCCAGACGACAACCAGGCCCCCCAGGAGCGCCGCCGCGACGTTGTCGCCATGTCCCTCCATCGCGACCGCCAGGGGCAGCAGCCGCGCGGCCGAGGGATCGTGACCGAGCGCTGCGGCGCCCAGCGCCAGCCCGGCGACCGTGGCCGCCGCCGAGCCACCTAAGCCCCGCGCGACCGGCAGGCGATTATCGACCGTCAGGGCATATGGTGGTAGGGTGCGACCCACCAGCATCAGGTAGTGCAAAATCCCGTCTTCGACGAGATTGCGCGTACGGCCGAGGATCGTCGCATCGCGCCCGATAACCCGGACGCCGGGATTCGCAGCGGGCAACTCCAGCGTAGCGACGGTCCGCAAATCGAGCGCCATCCCCAGCGCGTCGAATCCCGGCCCCAGATTCGCCGAGGTCGCCGGCACGCTCACTTCCAGCCGCATCGCCTTCCGTCGTCCCTTTCGCCACATGCCGCACCGCCCGCGCTGGCGGTCGCTCGATCTTCGCACGAAGGGAGTACTATACACCGGCGGGCGATGCGCGACGAATCAGCATCGGAGGACTGGACAAAGCGCAAACTTTCGTTATACTTACACAGAAAGTTGGTTGTGGCTGCTTGTGCGGTGGCACTCAATTTTCATGGCGAGTTACGGGCCGCTAGCTCAATTGGCAGAGCAGCTGACTCTTAATCAGCGGGTTATAGGTTCGATTCCTATGCGGCTCACCACAATATTGCTAGTGATAGCAAGAAGAATTACCCTCGGCGGCAGAGTGCCGCTGAGGGTAATTGGTTAACTACCACAACTGATACCACAATCAGGACTTTTCCTAAATAGGTGGGAAAGAACGAGCAAGGGCGGGCCCAGCGAGCCCGCCCTTCAGCAGTTTGGTTGAGCTATCGTTGCCTCTCAGGGGTAGGCGCGGATGATGAACACGGCCATCTCGGCGCGCGTCACGCCCCGGTCCGGGCAGTACACCTTGCGCCCCTGCTCGTCCTCGCCGCAGCCGGTGGTGACGCCGAGGGTGAAGAAGCGCTCGATCCAGCCATACGCCCAGTAGTCGGCGGGCACGTCGGTGAACGTCCGGCTCCCGGCGGGTAACTCGCTTTGTCCCTTCGCCCGGTCGATGAACGCCGCCATCTCGGCGCGGGTCACGCCGCGGTCGGGGCAGAAGATCCGCTGGCCGAGCTCGTTCAGCCCGCAGCCGGTGGTGATCCCGAATTGGGCGAACGCCTCGATCTGCGCGTAGGCCCAGTAGTCGGTCGGCACGTCGGCGAAGGTCGGGGTCGCGGGCGGCAGCTGCTTGTCCTGGCCGAGCGTGCGCGTGATGAATGTCGCCATCTCGGCGCGGGTGACGCCGCGCTCCGGGCAGTAGTAGCGGTTGCCCTGCTCATCCGTGTCGCAGCCGGTCGTGATCCCGCGCTGGGCGAAGGTGACGATCTGGCCGTGTGCCCAGTAGTCGGCCGGGACGTCGGCGAAGCTCAGCGCGGCGCTCGCATTGAACGTGGCGACGACCGCGTGGTTGGCATTCATGGTGAGAGGCAGCGGATTGGCCGATCCCGCCGCGACGCCGTCTATCGTCCAGCCCGTGAAGACGTAGCCGGGATTGGGGGTCGCGGTTAGCGTCGCGATGGCATCCGGCCCGTAGACGCCATTCCCCGGGCTATCGCGTAGCGTGCGGAAACGGTATCCCGTGCGAGCGCGGTGGCTCAGGCCGCCTCGCGGTAGTAGTCCCGGAGCAAACCACCGAGCCGATCACGGCAGCGCACCGGCCCGCCCCGCGCGGGTGCCGGGAGCGCAACCGGGCACT
>DATCMP010000232.1:0-2271 GCA_036563365.1 Thermomicrobiales bacterium | reverse complement strand
GCCGAGCGCTACACCGCGCTGTGGGATCGCCCGGTCACCCCCGCGCAGGTCCTGGTGACGGCCGGGGGGATCAACGCCCTGGCGGCGACGGCCCTGGCGCTGATCGAGGCGGGCGACGAGGTCTTGTTGCCCGATCCCGGGTGGCCGAACTATATGAGCGTGGTCGCCCTGGCCCACGGTCGCGCCATCCCCTACCCGCTCCGGCCGGAACGCGGCTACCTCCCCGATCCGGCGGAGGTGGCCGCCCTGATCACGCCGCGGACGAAGCTGTTGCTGCTGAACACCCCGTCCAACCCGACCGGGGCGGTCTTCCCCGCGGCGACCGTCGCAGAACTGGTGCATCTGGCGACCGTGCACGACCTGTGGGTCCTCAGCGACGAGATCTACGAGGCGCTCGTCTTCGACGGTACCCACATCCCCGCCGCGCGCTACGATGACGACGGGCGGGTGATCACCGTCTCGGGCTGCTCGAAGACCTACGCGATGACGGGCTGGCGTCTGGGCTATGCTATCGCCCCGCCCGACCTGATCGGCGCGCTCGCGGCGGTGCAAGAGGCGCTTGTCTCCTGCGCCGCCGCTCCCTCGCAACGCGCGGCCGAGGCGGCCCTGCGCGGCCCGCAAGGATGCGTGACGGAGATGCGCGCGGCCTACGCCCGGCGGCGCGACCTCGTGCGCGCCGTCCTCGGGCCCGCGGGACTGCTCCCGACGGTGCCCCAGGGAGCCTTCTACGCTCTGGTCGATCTGCGGGGCCTGGGCTTGACCGGGGACGCGTTGGCGCGGGCATTGCTGGACGAGGAGCTGGTGGCGGTCGCCCCCGGGGAAACCTTCGGGGCCGGGGCGGCGGGGATGGTGCGCATTTCCCTGGCAGCGGCGGATGACGAGCTGGCCGAGGGATGCCGTCGCCTCCTCGCCTTCGCGGCCCGCCACGGTGGGGCACCACGCGCGGGTTCCGTGGCGGGCGGGCGATAACGCGCGATCCCCGAGTTGCTTGATGCCGTGGTAGGCGGCCGTTTCGGGCGACACCTTGTTGCCCGCGCTGTCATCCGCTTACCTCCCCGTTAATCCTCGCACCCCGACGAATCGTGCCCGCCAGTTAGACTCTCGCGACGCTGTTATCCATACAGTACCCTTGATACAGTACTCGCTATGGGCATTGGGAGGAGGCAATGAACCGTTACAAAGATCGCGCGCCACTATTCGCCTGGTGTCCCACCTGCGGCGGGCCGCGCCCCTGCGACATTCAGCAGGGCACCACCGATTGGCAGGTGGACCCCGCCTACGTCTGCCACGACTGCGGCCACGTTACCCATGATCCCGTCGTCCGCCTCACCCCGCCACCGAGGCCCAACCTCGGCCGTGCGCCAGGGTGAATCGATCCTCCCCCGGCTAGGGAATATCACCCGCCGGCGAACCGGCGGGCCGACGCCTTCTTGCCTACCCACGAGCGCCTCGCGAGAACCCGAGGCGCCGAAGCGATGGTCCTAGACGGGGTGGGGGGAATGGGCATTAGCGCGCACTGCGGGATTGTCCGCCGTTCGACTCTGCGCCCTCCGCGCATCGCGTCGGCTGGGGATGGGCGAATGACGAGGTCTGGCCGAACGGGTTTTCGGCTCCCCCAGCCATCCCGAGCACGGTGCCATCGATCACCTCGGGGTCGAGCAGGACGCGGTGGAGTACGTGAGCAAGCGCCTGCGGCTGTCGTGGAGGGATATTCCAACGCTATCCGCCGCCCAGGGCCAGTTGTTCAGCGGTGCGATCGGGGTAGTGGACGCGAGTGATCTCATTGCCTTTGTTTACCCAATGAACGTTGATGCGTGCTATGCTCACCAGGGTTCGGTTTCCCCAGGAAATGCAGGCACCCCTTGCTCCGCCGAGCCTATAAGCGGGGAGCAACGCACGCGCCGCGGCACCGCCAAAATAGGCTAACGATGAGAGCGCTGGCCCCGCGACCACCACGTGACCGCGAGCGCACCACGCCCTTCCTAACATGCGCGTCGAGGTGGGGCTAGATCATCGCGGCGGTGTCGGAGCGTGAACCGCTGCTGCCGGTGGGGGTGATCCTCGTCGCCCTGCTCGGGTTACTTCTCTCGATCGCGGTCGGTACGGCGGCGCTCGACGCCGCCCGACTCGCCTCGTGGGCCGCAGTCGCGGCTGTCGCGGTCCCTGCGGGCAGCGTGCTGCTCGCCCGCGGGCGCGGGTGGATGCAACGCTGGCGGGTCGGCGCGGTCGCGATCGTCATTGTCGTCGGCGCGATCCTCCTCGCGCTGCAAA
>DATCMP010000229.1:0-18157 GCA_036563365.1 Thermomicrobiales bacterium | reverse complement strand
GAGCAACCGGCCATCGCCCCATTCGAACTCGCCGCGCGTTGTATCCCCGCCCGCGAGGTCGGCGGCGACTTCTACGACTGGCAGGGGTTGGCACCGGGCGACCTCTGGCTGACCCTGGCCGACGTGATGGGCAAGGGGATGCCCGCCGCCCTCTGGATGGCGACGGTGCGGACGGCGATGCGCGCGGTCGTCCGCGAGAGCCCACCAGCAGTGGCGATGCGCTACGTCGCCCGCGCGTTGGAACCCGACCTCACGCGGGCCGAAGCTTATGTCACCCTCTTCCTCGCCCGGCTGGAGGGGGACGCCCGACGCCTGACTTATGTCGACGCCGGGCATGGGCACGTCTTCGTGCGCCGCGCTAATGGCGCGGCGGAATTGCTGCCGACGCGCGGGCTACCGGTCGGTATCCTGCCGGATGAGGAATATCAGCAGGGCGAGATACTCTTCGCACCGGGTGACGCCCTCATCCTCTACAGCGACGGCTTGATCGATGCGCGCCCGGACCTTCCCCTCGATGCGGCGCTCGTGGCGACGCAGCTAGCCGGTGCGCCGACCGCCGAAGCGATGGTGGCGCGACTGGTCGCGCTGGGCGAGGCGGGCGGGGCGTTGCCGGATGATCTCACCGTGGTGGTGCTGTTGCTACCGATCGAGATCGCGGCGGCTGGATAACGTTACCGAGCCTACATGCCTGGCGTGTGGCGGGAGCAAGGCGGGCGATGGCGATAATTGCGAAGCAGACCGATGACCGGACCTATACCCAGCCGTACCCCGGCGCGGGGCACTTGCCCGTCTGGTTGCGCTGGCTCGCCCCCACCAACCCGACGACGCGGGCGATGTTACGCCTCGCCTTGCTACGCCTGATCATCGCGGCGAACCTCCTGCTCGGGACCTTCTACCTCACCTGGCGCTACGCCGCGACGATCAACTGGTCGGTCTGGTGGGTGGCGGTGCCGCTGCTCATCGCGGAAACCTACAGCTTCGTCGATGCCTGGCTCTTCGGGATCACGATGTGGAACTGGCGCGGTGCGCGCCCGGCACCCGCGCCGCCAGCGCCCGACCTGACGGTCGATATTTTCATCACCTGCTATAACGAGCCGGTCGAATTGGTCCGTAAGACGGCGCAGGCGGCGCGAGCGATCCGCTACCCGCACCGGACCTACATCCTCGATGACGGCTCATCGCCGGCGATGGCGGCGATGGCCCGTGAGGAGGATATCGGCTACATCGTCCGTTCCCAGGAGTGGCAGAACCGCGCTCGCCACGCTAAAGCTGGGAACCTGATCAACGCCTTCTACCAAACCGATAGCCAATTCATCGCGATCCTCGACGCCGATCAGGTGCCCGCACCGGAATTCCTCGACCGCACGCTGGGCTATTTTGCTGACCCGAAGGTCGGCTTCGTGCAGACGCAGCAGTTCTTCTACAACGTGCCAGCGCACGACCCGTTCGGGGCGCAAGCCCCCCTCTTCTATGGCCCGATCCAGGAGGCGAAAGACGGTTGGAACGCCGCCTTCTTCTGTGGCTCGAATGCGGTGCTGCGGCGCGAGGCGCTGATGTTCATCGGCGTCGCCTACTACGTGCGCGATCTGGAGATCCATGTCCGCCAGGCACTCAGAACAGCCGAGAGGGTCTTGAAGCGGGCCGAGGGCGAACTACGCTCGTTCGCCGAGAACGCGCAGGCCCGGACCGGGCTGCGCGAACTGCGCGAGGCGGTCCGTGGCGCGAAACGCGCGCTGAAAGTGGGCGAGCCGATCCAGACGGTGACCTGGGAGTTTCAACGCCGTGCCGAAGGGGTTTCGCGGTTGATCGTGGCGGAGGACTTGGAGCAGATTCGCGCCGAGCTCGCCACCATCCCCGGCTTGGAGGGGACCGACCTCGACATGGGCCTGGCGCTGGTCGCGGAAGACGACGACGCGCTGCGGGCGCTCTCGGGGCGCACCAACTCGCCGCTGCTGGCGGTCGCCGCCGTGCGGAGTCTGCTCCTCGAAGTCGATGTCGACCGCTCCGAAGAGGTCCATCCGGTCATGCCGATGGCGACGATCTCCGTCACCGAGGATATGGCGACGGCGATGCGGATGCACGCGCAGGGCTGGACCTCGGTGTACCACGGCGAAAACCTCGTCGTCGGCCTCGCGCCCGATGATTTCGGCTCCGCGATCAAGCAGCGCCTCCGCTGGGCACAGGGGACCCTCCAGGTGATGTTCCGCGAGAATCCGCTGGCGATGCGCGGGCTCAAACCGGTGCAACGGCTGATGTACTTCGCGACGATGTGGAGCTACCTCTCCGGGATTTTCGCGCCGATCTATCTCCTCGCGCCGGTCCTCTACCTCTTTTTCGGGTGGCTGCCGGTGCGGGCGATCTCGGCCGATTTCTTCTGGCATCTCGTCCCGTTCCTGCTGATGAACGAGCTCCTGTTCCTGGTCATCGGCTGGGGACGACCAACCTACCGGGGCCGCCAATATAGCCTCGCGCTCTTCCCGATTTGGCTGGCGGCGGTCTGGACGGCGACGACTAACGTCTTCTTCGGCAAGAAGCTCGACTTCGCCGTCACGCCGAAGACGCGCCAGGGCGGCGTGTCGTGGGGTATCGTCCGCTGGCAGTTGATCGTGATGGGCCTGCTGATTGCGGCCGGGCTCTACGGTTTGGCGCGGCTCGCCCTAGGCCTGACGCAGGAGACGGTGCCAATTCTCGTCAACGTCTTCTGGATTTGCTACGACGTGGCGATGTTAAGCGTTGTCTTCCGCGCTGTCACCTACAGCCCCGGCGAGGCCGAGGCCACCCCAAGCTCGATGCTGGCGAACGGCGTGGGAGAAACGGCGGCGGATGTGCATGGCCGGGCGCTCGGCGGGGCGCGGTAGACAACGTGGCCCTGCGCGATGCGGCGCAGAGCCAGGAAACGAAGGCGCTGATAATGACCAAGGGCATGAAGGAGGCACGAGCGGCCATGCCGGGGGAACTCGGCCCCGCGATCTTCCTCTCCCCTCACTACGATGACGTGGTCCTATCATGCGGCGGCACGGTCGCGGCGCTGGTCGCCGCCGGGTGCCCGCCCCTGATGGTGACGATCTTCGGCGGCGAGACCCCGGAAGAGTTGGTCGGCGACTTCGCCCGCTGGAAACACCGTCGCTGGGGCTACGAGAGCGCGGATGCCGTGCTGGCGGTGCGGCGTGACGAAGACGCCGTAGCGGCGGCGATATTGGGCTGTCGGACCCGCTGGCTCGGCTATTTCGACGCGATCTACCGTGGTGAGCGCTACGCCGCCGATGGGGATCTCTTCGGTCGCCTCAAGGGCGTTGAGGCGGGATTGATACCGCTGATCGCCGACGAGATACTAAGCCTGCCGGAGTGGGCAGCAGGCACCACGGTCTATGTCCCGCTCGCGATCGGCGGGCATGTCGACCACCAGATCACGTTCGCCGCCGGGCGGCTGCTGGCGGCACGCGGGATCACCGTCTTCGCCTACGAAGATTGCCCCTATGCTATCCATAGTCCGGGGGGGATCGCCTTGCGCCTCGCCTCGTTGCATGGGCAAGTGGGGCCGGAAACGCTCGTGGCGATCGAGAAGACGCTCGACCGGCGCATCGCGGCAATTGCGGCGTACACCACCCAGGTGCCGGTCATCTTCCACTTCACCGCCGACATGCCCGGCGCGATCGCGACGCACGCCCGCAGGATAGGTGGCGCGCTCGGCGCGGCGGAACGCTACTGGCCGGTCCTGGAGACACGATCAACAGGCGCATGACGTGCGTTAAACTGCCAACAGGCGGGTGGAACCCGCCAGGATCGTCGCCATGACCTGCCCTGTCGCACGATGGGCGCTGTCACGAAGGAGAAACGGATGCAAGTGAAGGTAGAGCCGCAGTCGAGCGGCACAGCGGTGCTGAGGGTGTCGGGGCGGCTCGATCTCCTCTCCGCGATGACGCTACGCCAGGAATTCACCAAGGTGGTCGCGGCGGGGCAGCACCGCCTCGTCGTCGATCTCAGCGCGGTCGATTTCATCGACAGCACCGGCCTCGGCAGTTTGGTGAGCGGCCTGAAGACCGCCAGGATGGCGGGCGGCGACCTGCGTCTGGCGGGCGCAACCGCTCAGGCGCTGACAATCCTCCAATTAACCACGCTCGATCGGGTGCTGAAGCCGTACAAGACCACGGAGGAGGCCCTGACTGGTTACTGAGTCGATCGCTGCGGATGGCGCAGATAATCTGCTCCTCGAAAAGGTGGTCAGCGGTGTGGCACAGCCGGCGCTGCTCGAAGTGCTGCACGCGCTACTGGCACAGTTCTGGGCGGCGCTCACAGGGCTGGCGCTGCCTCTCCCCGACGAGCAACGTCACCGCTTCGAAACCGCGGTCATCGAGATCGCCGGGAATGTGATCCGCTACGCCTACGCGCAGGGGAACCCCGGCCCGCTCGAAGTAGTCCTGCACGCCTACCCGGAGTATGTCGAGGCGGTGTTCAGCGACGGGGGAGTGCGCTACGAGCCCCACGATGTGCCCGCCCCCGCGATGCCACGTATCGTCGCGCCGGGGGAAGGCGATGAGCAGACAATCGCGGAACTGCCGGAAGGCGGCTTCGGCCTGGCGTTGGTCCGTAGAGCCGTCGATCGGCTCGAGTACGAGCGCACACCCGATGGGCGAAACCGCTGGATCTTGATCAGCACGATTCGAACATAGGGAGGCAACGTCAAGCACGAGAAGCGATCAGGGAACACAGCACAGCGCACGGGTAATGCTTCGGTATTCGCAACGGCGGGAGGAAAGGATGGCGACGATCGTCTTCTGCGAGGATGAGGCGCTGATCAGGAAGATGATCGGCGTGATGCTGCGCGGCGCGGGGCATGAGCTCCACTTCGCGCCGGATGGTGAAGAAGGGCTGACGCTGATCGAGCGCGAACGTCCCGACCTGATCTTCACTGATATGTGGATGCCCGGCATGGATGGCGTGCAGCTATGCACCGCGATCAAAACGCAACCGGCATTGGCCCATATCCCGATTATCCTGGCGACCGCGCTGACCCAACCCGAGCAGATCGAAGAGTTCCACCGCGCCGGAATCGCCGCCATCCTCAAGAAACCATTCGGCCCCGCCGAATTGCGCGAGATGGTTGAGCGCCATCTGCCCAACGGCTGATTGGCACCACGAGAATAGCGGCAATAAGCGCCCTTACGACGTGGTGCAACCATCGGCTTTGCCTGGAGCGTGACGCCAGACCACCACGTTTACGTTGCCGAGTCACCCCCATGAAAAAGGGACCGTAACCCTCCTCCAGGACTACCGTACTGGGATTAATGGCCTGCCCGATCCCGAACAACTAGCGCATTCCTTTCCCCCCTTCCAATCCTCACACTAGGGGGCTTGACTCGGCGTGCATTGATGCCTTTCAGTCAGAATTTGCGGGTGAAGCCCCCCTCGCTGTCGCGCGGAGAGCTGCAGGAAACCCATTCATACTAGGACAGCAGGACCAAACAAACCACAGTGGGAAACCACCCACCCCGATATTGAGCCGACGAGCTGATCCCCGACGATACGGAGAGACCATTAAGGGATGTGGGCAAGTAGGCCCGCGATCGTGTCGCAGGGCGCGTCATCGTGGGAGGGTCTTCGAGCCCGTCGCATGATGAAAAGGGAATCGGACGACGAGCAATAGAAACAGCCGCCCCAGTCGGGCGGCTGTTTCTACCGGGGTGGCGCGATCGGCCACCGCGAAGGAGGAGCCGCTCAGCCGAGTGGTGGGATCAAGCCTTGCCTGACGGCGAGGCTGATCGCTGAGGCGGTATTGCTGACGCCGAGTTTACTGAGCAGGCGCGCCCGATGATTATCCACTGTATTGACGCTGATACCGAGTTGCTGAGCGATTTCTTTACTAGTCAGACCCTGGGCTAGGAGAATGAGAATCTGCCGCTCACGGTTGCTCAATGTGCTGTTACGCTGCTCATGGCCGCGCTCGCTCTGGAGATGATTCATCATCCGGCGAGCGACTAGCGGGGTCAGCGCCGTCTCGCCTCGCACAACGGTATGGATCGCACCGATCAGTTCCTCGACGGCGACTTGCTTCATCACATAGCCGTCGGCCCCAGCTTCGATCATCCCGCGGATATGCTCATCATCGGCGTACAAGGTGAGGATGATGACATGGACCTGATCGAGCATCGCCTTCACGCGACGGACGATATCCAATCCACTAATGTCGGGCAGGACGAGATCGGTGATGATCACATCCACGTCGCCCATATCGGCAAGGTAGGTCAATCCTTCTGCACCAGTCCGGGCCTCACCGACCACGGTGATCTCGGGTTGTGCCTCGAGGATTAGCCTGACGCCCTGGCGAAAAATGTCGTGATCCTCAATCAAGAGAACACGAATCGTCGATTTGCTCATACCGTTACCCTGCCCACAGGCTCATCACGCTGCCGACGTCCCTGCGACAGGTACCCTATGCACCACCTCGCCGATGTGCTTCCCTTACGCAAGCTACGCGCCCGCGCTGCGACCAACGATCATGAACGAGCGCTAGCGGCGATTCGTATCGTCGGACAATCCCACATTCCATTGGCGACGAACTCTGTACCTTGTGATCGCGCTGTCTCACCCGAGCGGCAAACGAACGCTGAGGCGCGTCATATGCTCAGTGGAACAGGTGAACTCCAGATCCCCGCCGAGCATCTCGACGCGCTCGCGCATCCCGCGCAAACCCTGGCTGCTATGCAGGTTCCCCATCGCCTCGTTGGCGGTCGTGCCGACCCCATCATCGCGGACATCGATGGTGAGCGTCGCCTCGGTGAAGTTCAGCGCGACCCATGCATGGGCAGCCTGAGCATGCTTGCGAACATTTGTTAGCCCTTCCTGCACCACGCGGAAGGCAACGAGTTCGGCCTCGGCGGAGAGCGGGCGCACATCGCCGTTGAGTTCCATGCTCACCGACGTCTTGCTCGACTCATCGATCTGCGTCGTCAAGACACGTAGCGCGGAAACGAGGCCGAGATCCTCCAAGATACGCGGACGCAGGCGAAAGGCCATGTCGTTCAGCGCTGTGGCGCAGCTCAGGACGGCATCGCGCGCCCTGGTGAGGGTCGCCTTGGTAGCGGGATCGGCCGCCTTGATCCGTTCCAGATCGATCTGGAAGATGGCGATGGTCACGGCATGACCCGCCTCGTCGTGCAGGTCCCGCGCCAGGCGATGGCGCTCGGATTCCTGCAACCAGAGGAGTTCCTTCTGGGCCGCCAGGGTCCTGTCGCGTTCCTGGACCAATTGCGTGCGGAGGGTGTTGAGTTGTCCGATCATCGCGGCGAGACCCTCGATGGCGCTGAGATCGTCAACCTGGAAGTGTGCTCGACCAACCGGATCGGTGATACTGAGCACCCCGCGACCAGCCGTCGCGAGTGGTACAGGGACGCTGATGAATGCCGCGCTCCGGTCGCCGAGTGGCTGGCGTCCGACGATCGTGGCAAACTCTTGCTCATCGTTGATCAGTAAAGAATGTCCAGTATCGGCCACCATCCCGGCAACGGGTGCGCCGAGGCGCACCCGGGTGTCGATGAGGCGATCATCGGCCATGCCGAGCGCCGCGACGACCTGCAACTCCGGAGCGGCAGGCACGGGCAACATCAGCGAGGCGCGTTCGCCACCAGTCAATCGCCGGGCGAGGGCGAGCGCGGCGAGAATATCATCTTTGGCGGCGAACTCTCGCCGCACCAATTCACTGCTTTGTATCATTCGTGGCTTACACTCCCATGAGATACGGTGTATGGCTTGAGTCGTATATATTCTCTGAGGAGCGTACCAAGGCATGGCCGGGGAGACGCAACCGAAGCTTGAATGAGGGAGGCAAGCGACAGAACGCGGTGCTCAACCCTCCCTACTTTTAACTACGTGCCGACCAGGGAAATGGATCACCGGGCAAGTGTCCATCCGCCACTATCTACGGAAAACGCACCGCACCGGGTAGCGGTTGCGTCGGTGCCTACGGCGTCACGGTTCGGGTTACGGACAACGGCGCGTTGAACACGGGTTCCCCTCCTCAGTGATCGCCCACCACATGCCAGCGAGGCCACGCAGAATCTGCTCATACGCTCGTGTGATGCCGCGCAATGGCGACGTGATCCTGCCCCGTGGCACACCGATGAGCGTTGCAGGAATATCCTTTATACGGCGCAGACTTCAGCAACACTGATAAGCTTACCGGCGTCGAAGCACAAAGGTATAGAGTCAAGCCACGCAATATCAGCGCCACAAACTGTGCAACCCGAACATACGCCCGGGTGCGTTACAAGTAGGGTAGTCGCTCACTCGGCTATCATCGTCTGGATAGGATCAACGATCCTCCAAGCACTGGGCATTTATCGCTCGATACTCGCTTTGTCCAGCACGCATATTCGGCATCGAGGGGACCAGCGACCTAGTACCAACTCCTCATAGCGACCCCTATCACCTTCCGTTATGCTGTGTGCTATCGATTGTGGTTGTGGTTGTGGTTGGCGGTCGCGGCATATGCGAAGGAGTTCTCGATGATCCAAGTTCGTCCAGTCGTACGGTTGACCACGGAACCGCTCGCCCGGGTCAAGCACGAGCGGGTGAATCGGCGCGGATTCGCGGCATTTATCGCCGATCGGCCGGAGCCGGTCGACCTGATTGAGCGCGTTCTGCTGCGGCTCGATTGGTTCGCCCAGCGCGTCGCTTCGCGAGGTGCAAGTCATTCATAGTCCGCGCTATGGCAGTGGTCACCGTGTATGCCGCGCGCGGTGGCCCCGCATCGTCGTCCGCCATGTGGCAACTAGTGCTGCTACAGAGCCTTGGGCAGACAGATGATTGCCCTTAAGGCCAGACCGGGGGAATCAGGTCGGCCATAGCCCCCGATTACCCCAACCATAGCCGCCCCGACCAACTCGGCCTGGGCGGCTATCCGTTTCCTCAGTTATCGCTCGGTGTTTTCTGATCGGGCGAGAGGGTTTGAATCCCCCGCAGCAGCGTGCGTCCCAGCGCCACACCCTGCCGCTCCATCCACTGAACCCCGGTAAATCTTGCCGCGATCGCCGCACGGCCCGGTTCATAATGCCTACTCGCTTGCACCGCTCGTCGTACCCGTGACCAACGCAGCGATGTGCAGCCCCTCATCGATCGCCGCCGCCAACGTCAACTCTGCGCCTTGCGCCCAGGCGGCGGCGAACGCCTCCTCGCCCAAAGCCACTCGCGCCTGCGACAGACGTCGCTCTTGTTCTGGGCGATCGACGGGATCCACCGGCGCGGTAAGGCGTTGGCGCAGGGCTGCTGCGCCGGCAAAGAGGCGGGCCGACTGATCGAACCGTCCGGTCGCGGCGGCGACGCCCGCCAGCCCCTCCACGGCGGAGAGCAGGCCGTATTGATGGCCGAGAGGCAGATAGCCGCGCAAACTCTCCGCGAAGCGGGCCGCAGCCCGCTCGGCGGCACCCTCGTGGAGCGCCACGTAGCCGAGGTTGTGCTGCCGGACGGCCAGACCCTCGGCGTTGCCCAGGGCGCGATCGAGAAGCAGGCACTCCTCGTAGAGCGCCGCCGCCTGTGCCCACTCCCCCACGAAGCGCGCGTTGTCGGCCAGGTTGCTGAGCGCGCGCGTGATCCCCACCCGGTCGCCGGTCGCGCGGGAGAGCGCGAGCGCTTCTTCGAACAGGCGTCGGGCCATCGCCCGATTCCCCTCGGCCTCATAAGTCAGCGCCAGCGTCCCGAGCGACCAGGCGCTGGCCCGGTGATCGCCGAGGGCGCGCTCGATCGCCAAGCTCTCCTCGCTCCAGGTGCGCGCCGCCGCGAACTCGCCCATCCGATAGAGCAGGAGTGCCGCGCCGCCCGCCGCTTTCGCACGCGCGACCGAGCGCTCCCCGGCCGTACGGCGCAGGAAGCTATCGAGCCAGGCGCGCCCCTCGGCATAATGGCCTCGCGCCCACCAGAACCGGAATAATGCACCGGCAAGGCGCAAGCCATCCCCCGCAGCCCCCGTCCTGTCGTACCACGACAGCGCCGCCCGGAGGTTATCCACATCGAGCGCCATCTGCGTGAGGGTCTGCGCCTGTGTCGGCCCGAGGAGTGCCGGTTCGGCCTCCTCGGCGAATGCCAGGAAATGGGCAGCATGGCGGGCAAGGAGCATCTCTTCCTCGCCACGCCGCGCCAGTTGCTCGCGGGCATACTCGCGGATCATCTCCAGCATCGCGAAGCGCGACACGCGCCCCGCGGGATCACCTGCGCTGCCCGCGTCGGGCGCGACTTCGCTGTCGCGGCGAATAATGAGGCTGTGGTCCAGCAACGCACCATGGTCGGGGAGCGGATCGCGCGTCGCGAAGACGCTCATCTCGCCGCAGATAGCTTCCGCTGCCGCGATCGTCCAACCACCGGCAAAGACGGCCAATCGCGCGAAGAGTGTCTGTTCGGCCGGTTCCAACAGATCGTGGCTCCAGGCGATCGCGTCGCGCATCGTGCGCTGATGCGTCGGCACGTCGCGCGGGCCACCGGTCAGCAGCGGGAGCGCCCGATCCAGTCGTTCGAGCAACCCGTTGGGCGAGAGCAGCTTCACGCGCGCGGCGGCGAGTTCGATCGCCAGCGGCAGGCCGTCAAGCCGACGGCAAATGGCCGCGATCACCGGGGCATTGGCGGGCGCGAGCGCAAATGCCGGGGAAACCTGTCGCGCGCGTTGCACGAACAGCGCCACCGCCGGCGCGCATTCCGACTCCGTGAGCAGCGGGGGGGCGGACGAGTCCGGCAGGTCGAGTGGCAGGGTCAGATACTCCTGTTCGCCCCGCAAGCGGAGCGGGGCGCGACTCGTCGCCAGGATCGTGAGCTGCGGGCACGACTGCAACAGCGCAGCCACCTCCGGTGCCGCATCGAGGAGATGCTCGACGTTGTCGAGGACGATCAGCAAGTGGCGATCGCGGAGGAAGGCCCGTAGGATCGCGCGCAGCTCCTGGCCGCCCGACTCGCGCAGACCGAGGACCTGGGCCACCGTCGGCACGACGAGGGCGGCATCGGCCAGGGGTGCGAGCGGCACGAACACGACCCCATCCGGGAAACGTGCGGCAGCCTGCCGTGCCACCTCAACGGCGAGGCGCGTCTTGCCCACCCCGCCGGGGCCGGTGATCGTCAGGAGGCGTACCCCGGCTTGCCCGAGCAGGTGGAGCAGCGTCGCCGCGTCACGCTGCCGCCCGATGATCGGCTCCCCATAATCCGGGAGGGATAGCGTAGGCGCGCGTTCCGGCGCGTCCACGGGGGGTGATTCGGTCGTCGTCCCGTCACCGCGGGCGTCGATCAGTCGCGCACGCTCGACCTCAGTCAGACCGAGCGCAGCCGCTAAGCGACGAACAGTTGCCGGATACGGGTTCCGACGCGCCCCGCGTTCCAGCGCGCTAACCGCTTTCTCGGTGAGAGCCGCGCGCTGGGCAAGCTCCTCCTGCGAAAGACCGGCCGCTAACCGATAGCGTCGCAGTAGCGCCCCGAAAGATGCCGATCGATCGGCCATCGCGCCGACTTCCCCCACTCGCCGCGTCAGATGCGCGGACTACCTTGCTGGTCAGGCACCCATCGTAGCATGACGTCCCACGCCTCGCCACCGCTTCGCGCCGGGGATCAGCGAGCGGCAACGAGGGGAGGCAGCGTCAAGTCGCAGGGACGGGGAGATGTGCAACGCCGCAACATTGTATTACTGGCGGTGACGAGTTGGTTGCTCAACCGTCTGGCGCGGCACCGGACCTCTCGCCTCACGGCAAGTTTGCCCGTAGCATCGGGCGTCTCTGCCGGACGTGTGGTCGATCCGTTCGCCGCGGGGGATGGGCGAGCGGCCTCTAGCACGGGGATGCAGTGATCCCGAACGTGGCCCACGCGAAACACCTTATCGCGAGCGTGTAGCGCCTGTCCTTCGCCAACGTCTTGTCGGTCGCCGTCCCGCGTTCGCGGCGATATGCACGTCGCGCACAGCACTTCATAAGTCCCGGCGGCGGAAGGAGAAGATCGCCAGCCCGAGCAGCATGAAGATATAGGCGACGGCGTAGGTGATCATCGCGTTGCTCGGAGCCTGGGCGGCGGCGATCGGGATCGGGCTGTCGAGACGGATGGTGCTGCTTGGCTGCAGCACGCTGCTGGCGAGACGCCAGATCACGTCGCTCGGCAGGAACAAGCTGGTGACGATCCCAACGTTGACCAACGCGGAGAGCTGCAGGAGGCTGCCGAGCTGTTCGAGCAGGCCGCCGAGCAGCGCCCCGCCATAGAGCATGAAGACGACCACGCCGTTCGCCATCGTCTGCAACACCGTGCTGCCGAAGATCGTCAGCGCCAGCAGGATCAGCGACACCAGGATCACCAGCCCGATCGCCAGGGGCCAATTGGGCGGCGTGTAGTCGCCGACGCGACGCGCTGCCGCCAGCACCGCCCCGGCCATCAGGGCGATGTAGGCCGCGATCATCCCGGCGAAGCCGAGGAATTTGCCGAGGATCAACTCCCAACGCGCCAGCGGCTTGGTGACGATCGCCTGGAAGGTGCCGCTCTCGATCTCCCCCGCGACCGTGCCGACCGCAGCGAAGATCGTCATCACCCCGGCGAGGAAGTTGATCGTGTAGAAGCCAAGCCCGACCAGGATCATCGAGACGAAGTCGAAGGTGAGGATCTCGCCCTCCGGCGAGAAGTCCGCCCGTACCACCGTGTAACCCCAATAGTAGATCCCGGCGAAGAGGAGACTGAGTAGCAGCACGCACCAGATCATCCGCCGACGCAGCGCTTCGCGGAAGGTGAATTGGGCGATGACGAGGGTATTCATCAGGCACTCCAATGACGAATGACGAATAACTGATGCCCTTCGAGGTACGAGTGATGAATGGGGAACGAGGGAGGCCGACGAGTCTGGTTCGCCACGTCGTCTCTATTCGCCATTCGTCACTCGTCATTACTCCGTCCCTCCCTCGACGCTACCGAGGAAGACGTCCTCGAGTGAGCGACGATGGGGAGTGACACCGTAGACCGCGATCCCCGCACCCACCAGGGCGTCGACCAGGTGCGGGATATCGGCGAAGTCGTCCATCCGTACGCGCACCTCGCCGCCATCGCGTCGGCCATCGCGCGCGATAGTCTCGATAGCACCGTATACCTCGATCCGGTGTAGCGTGGCGTCGTCCAACACGCCGAGGGTCAGGTCAACGTCGAGCGATTCGCGCAGCAGGTCGTCGAGCGTACCCTGCCGGATAACCCGGCCCCGGTCGATGATCGCGACCCGGTCGCAAACCGACTCGACCTCGCTCAGGAGATGGGAGTTGAGGAAGACGGTCAGGCCGCGCGCCTTGAGGGCGCGAATGATGTCGCGCACCTCCCGCCGACCGATCGGGTCGAGCGCGGAGGTCGGCTCGTCGAGGAAGACGAGCGCGGGGTCGTGGAGCAGCGCCTGCGCCAACCCGGCGCGCTGTAGCATCCCCTTCGAGTAGGTGCGTAGGCGGTCGCGCCCGCGCCCCGCCAGCCCGACGAGGTCGAGCACCTCGGGGATCCGGCGGCGACGTGTGTCGCGCGACAGGCCGTAGAGGCGACCGTGGAGATCGAGGAATTCCTCGCCGCGCAGCCACTCGTGGAAGCGGAACTGCTCGGGCAGGAAGCCGATCCGGCGCTTCGCCTCGATCGCGCCGAGCGGATAGCCGAGAAGGCGAGCGGTGCCACCGGTGGGGAAGGCCAGCCCCAGCAGCATCTTGATCGTCGTGCTCTTGCCCGCGCCGTTCGGCCCGAGGAAGCCGAAGATCTCCCCCTCCGGCACAGCGATCGTCACATCGTGGACGGCGACCTGCTCGCCGTACGCCTTACGCAACCCCCGCGTCTCGATCGCCAGCGCGGGCGCATCCGTGGGGGGCGGCACTCCGGCAGCCTCGCCCGCAACCATCACCTGTCCGGTCATCACACACCTCTCCTTCTGGAGCGCCCCGCGCCCGTCCGTATTTGACCCGCGATGATGAACCTCCGAGAAGACGCGCGGCACCGAGAGCGAGGCGATCAAGCCCTTGTTAATCGCCATAAGTCCTCGCGCACGACGCCCATAGAGCTGACCGATTTACCTAGAAGTATTATACATTGTAAAGCTATGTACGAAAAGAATAAGACGGCGATCGAGGACGAAGGGCAGAACCCCTGACACACCTCCCGGTTAACAAGCCCGACTGGTACCCCGTTGACAATGGCAACGACGGGATCGGCTGCGCGCCACCGGACGGTCGTCATCGTCGGGCAAGGTTGCTCACGGTCGCTGAGTATCGCGCGGGTCGTCGCGCCGGATGGGCGCGTGCAAACCCGGGCGCGTTGGCAGATCCGCCGCACTATCATGACCTGGACCAACAGTCGGATCGACGCCGCATCCCATTATCGACCCGGTGGTACCCGTTACGGCGGCCTACGCCTCTGCCTCGCCCGTGTCGAGGGGGGACGAGTCGTCCGGCGGGTTGCCGCGCGACCCGCCGCCGTAACGAATGAAGCGCCGACAGGAGCCACGGGCCGGAACAACGCGACGCCCCCGGCGTGGTGCCGGGGGCGTCACTCGATATGGTACAAGCCAGCTCGGTGGTGCTCAGCGATCCTGGCCTGTCATCACTGACAGGTGCACGATGGCTGAGGGCGGAATGGCGACGCTTGCCCGAGAATAGTTCATATGTACTTCCGCCCGTCCGGGCGCGAGGCGGGGGCCGGGACATTGATCCGGCCCCCGCCTCGCGCCGCTTTGCCCCCTATGGGATGCGGTCGAGACCGAAGTAGGAATTGAGTGCGCGCCACTCGACCTCGGCGAACCAGCCCCGGTTCGCCGGCTGATCCCAGACACCCCAGGCTGCGCCGGTGTTCTCACCCCCGGGCAATGCCCCGGCGTAGTGGACGTAGGTGGCGAGGTCGATCCGGTGACCCGAGTCGTCCGGGATGTTCGGATAGAGGGCGGGGTTGTCCGTTTGATACTGCCAGTAGCCCTTCGCCACCATCCCGCGCGTGATGAACGAGATCACCTGGGCGTGGGCGACCGCATCGACCGGGCCGTAGCAGGGTGTACCGACGCCGAGGGCCGCGCACGTCTCAGGTTTGTAACCGCGGGCGACGTTGTAGAAGGCGAGGGTGCCGACGTTGCGCCAGAGGTTGTCATCAACGCTACCGCGGTCGCTGAAGCCGTTGCCGTGATCCTCCAGATCCCAGCCGAGCGGTCGGGCGATCAGCGCCGCCATCTGGGCACGCTTAATACCATCGTTCGGGGCGAAGCAGAGCGCCCCGTCCTCGCGCTCGAAGCCGCGGATGACGCCGCGCGCCGACAACTGGCGGATCGCCTCGGAGTAGAGGTCGTCACGATTCACGTCGCAGAAGGCGGGCGGCGTGTTGAACGTGGCGACGACGGTGTGATTGTCGTTCATCGTGAGCGTCAGCGGTACCGCGAACCCGGCCGCGACCCCATCGATGGTCCAGCCGACGAAGATGCTATCACCGATCGCCTGCGGGGTCAGGGTCACCTGCGCCCCGGCGGGGTGCGCCCCGCTGCCCGGTGCGACGCTCCCGGTGCCGGTGCCGTCCGTCGCGACTTGCAGGGTGAACTGGGGGATAGCCCGCAGCACGAGGGAGTGGCGTGCCCCGCCGGCGACCGCCTCCGCCCCCGTGAGACCCGGCACCTGGACCGGGGTCGTCACGGTCGTCGGCGAGGCGACGCCGACCTGCCCGCTGCCGTTCGCGCCCCAGGCACGAACGGCGCCGTCCTGCAGGACCGCCAGGCCGTGGCCCTCGCCCGCCGCGATCGAGACCACGCCGGCCAACCCGCTCACCGGGGCCGGGGTGGCGACGCAGGCGCAGTTGCCGGTGCCGAGCGAGCCATTGCCCAGCTCGCCATCGATGTTCTGGCCCCACGCCCAGACGGTGCCGTCGTTCTTCAATGCCAGGCTGTAGCGGTAACCGGCCGAGACGGCGACGATGTCGCTCAGGCCGGGCACCTGCGCCGGGGTCGTGTGGCTCGCGGTGTCGGACGTGCCGAGGCCGAGCTGCCCCTGCGCGTTCTGCCCCCAGGCGTAGACGGTCCCGTCGGCCGCCAGCGCCAGCGTATGCCCCTCGCCGCCGGTGACCGCGACGATGTCACCGAGGACGCCGACCCCGCCGACGCCCTTCACCTGGACCGGGGTTGCGCGGCGCGTGGTGCTGCCGTCGCCGAGGCCGCCGCTGCCGTTCTGGCCCCAGGCGCGGACGGTGCCATCGTTGAGGACGGCGAGGCTGTGGCTCTTGCCGGCCCCGATCGCCTTGACACCGCTCAGACCCGTCACCTGCACCGGCGCGGCGCTGCACGGGAAGCCGCTGCTACAGCCGGAGGCGGACGTGGGCGCGCCGAGCTGGTCGAAGGCATTGGAGCCCCAGGCGTAGACGGTGCCGCCGGCGAGGGCCAGGGTGTGCGCCCGCCCGACGGCGACCGCCGTCACCCCACCCAATCCCGGGACCGCAGTCGGGTCCTGTCGTCCGGTCGGCGGGAGTTGGCCTAACTCGCCGCTCCCATTATTCGCCCCCCAGGTCAGTACGGACCCGTCGGCCCGCACCGCAACCCCGTGGTTACTCGACGCCGCGATCGCGACGATGCCGCTGTCGGTCGTGGCGGTCACCGCGCCGGGCGCGGGGCGCTGGACCGCCCCCACGCCCAGTCCGAGTTGCGAGGAGCGATTGTCGCCCCAGGCCAGAACCTGGCCGGGGGGGGCGGCGGCGGCGGCGGGGGCGACGGGGGTGAGGCTGGCAATGAGCAGGCCGAGGAGCAGGCAAACGAGCGTCAGGATCGAAGCCCGCCGGGTCGACTGTGTGCGTGTGGTGCCACCGTGAGTGCGCGAGTGTCGGTACATGGCTGTCCTCCAAAAAGGGTGGTCTGAAAGGGTCATCCGTCGGATCGAAACGTCGATCCTGCGGTTCGAATGGTGGTCCGCCTGCTGACAAGCGGGGGCCGTTGCGGGCGCGGGATGCCACAGTTCGTGCCCGGTGTGGGGCCGAACCGCAGCGTTCCAGGGAGCGGTGGGACGGGGAATTCAGGAGGCTCGTGCCGCGACGGGGGCGGTGCCCCGTGCGGTCGGCGCGGTGACCGCGCGCGACCGGCGCATCGTCGCCAGGAAGAAGTGGGCGATGATCGCGGCACCGATCATCAAGGTGACGTGGAAGCCGTAATCGACCAACAGGAGCTTCACGTAGTCCTCGCCGATCACCCGGTGGGAGTTGCTGTGCGGCCACCACTGGAGCAGCGACCAGGCGATGCTCAGGTAGACCGGCAGCGTCGCCACCCCCGCCTCCGCAGTCGCGCGCCGCACCAGCGGCCAGCCAAGGAAAAGGAAGGCCACCCCGAAACCGAATGCGAGCCCCTCCGCCGCGGCCAGGAGGATAAAGAAAGGGAGGAGCGCTGGGGCAGGTCCATGCCCCGCGTCGGGCGGAGCCTGCCAGAGGAGTTGTCCGAGCGGGATCGTCGGGATCGCTAGCGCTACGGTCAGGAGCGCAACTTTCGCGGAAGTTCTCATCGCTATATTCTCCTTCCTGTACGTTGCCGCCCCCACAGGACTGCAGGACGGCGCATCCGGTGTGATCGAGGCCGCGTGGCACGGGCAGGCGATGGTCGTGGGAAGGGCGCGGCGAGGTGCCAATGACCCGATAGGGTCGCCGCATCGCCCACCTTTAGCGCACCGGCTCTGGGCTGTGGGCGAAGCGCCGGTACTTCCCGGTCAGGTGACCGATGAGCCGCAGCACCGGGAAGACCACCCGCTGCACGAAGCCGGGGATGACGAGCATGGCGAACTCGCTGCGGTACTTGTGCAGGAGGAAGGCCGCCTCGAAGGGGTCCGGCTTCCCGTCGCCATGCTCGCGGATGGACCGGAAAACCTCCGAGAGGAAATAGACCATGTTGTACGGAGGCTGAACGAAACAGTCGCAGCGCAGAACCTCGTCACCATCCGCCCAGAAACGGTGCGCGACACCCGGCGCAAAGACCACCGTCTCGCCTGGGCCGGCAAAGCGTGGCGTTTCGCCCTGGATCTGGTAGCCGATTCGCCCGGCGACGACCGTCAGGCCCTCCTCCTGCCGAAAATGGACATGCATCGGCGGGCCAGCACCGGGTTGTGCCTCGATGCTTCCTTCGATCCGCTCCCCCTCCGGCGTCGTGACCCGCCGATCGAAAGTGGCTACCTCGCCGTGGCCGTTCTCGATACGT
>DATCMP010000226.1:0-6190 GCA_036563365.1 Thermomicrobiales bacterium | reverse complement strand
GTCCCCTCCGGTGCCGAGCAGCCGTTCGTGCTCGATATGGCGACGAGTACCGTCGCCTGGGGCAAGGTCGAGATCGCGCGGCGCGACGAGAAGCTGATCCCGTTCGGCTGGGCGGTCGATGCCGAGGGCGACCCGACGCAGGATCCGTTCGCGGCACGCTATCTGCTGCCGCTTGGCGGCGACCGCGCGACCGGCAGCCAGAAGGGATACGGGCTGGCGATGGTCGTGGAGACGTTGTGCGGACCGCTCAGCGGCGCGGCCCTCTCGTTCGATCAGCGTGCCTATCGCCCGGAGCCGGGGACGGTCTCCGCGCGCCCGGCCAATGCCGGCCAGTTCTTCGGGGCCTGGGATCCGGCGGCCTTCCGCCCGATCGACGAATATCGCGCCGATGTCGATCGCCTGGTCTCGACGCTGCGTAACGCTGCCCCCGCGGAGGGGTTCGAGCGGGTCTACGTTCCGGGCGATCAGGAATTTGCAGCCGAGGCCGAACGGCGGCGGGAGGGGATTCCGCTGCACCCGAAGGTGGTCGAAGAGCTAGAGGTACTGGCCCGTTCGTGTAAGCTGACGTTCGACGCGGCGCGCTGAGCGCTCTCAACCGGCGCGGGTTGCACTCGACATAAGAGAGGGGGTGGGCGATGCCGGAGCGGCAAATCCTGGCGATCGGCGGGGGCGGGGTGTCGCAGGACCCGCAGAACCCGCTCTTGCTCGATTATTTGCTCGGGCTCACGGGCAAGGCGCAGCCGCGCGTCTGCATCGTCGGGACGGCGACCGGCGATCGGGAGGCCGGGCTGGTGACGGCCTATCGCGCGTTCGGGCGGCGCGGCTGTGCGGTCACCCATCTGGGGCTCTTCACCCGCGAGGTCGAAGACATCCGCGGCTTCATCCTCGCCCAAGACCTCATCTATGTGAACGGTGGGAATACCGCCAGTATGCTGGCCGTCTGGCGCGTCCACGGCCTCGACGCGATCCTGCGCGAGGCGTGGGAGGCGGGGATCGTCCTCGGCGGGGTCAGCGCGGGGGCGATCTGCTGGTTCGATGCCGGGATCACCGACTCGTTCGGCCCGACCCTCCAGGCGCTCAACGACGGCCTCGGTTTCCTGCCGGGCAGTTGTTGCCCGCACTACGATGGTGAGGTGCAGCGCCGCCCGACCTATCAGCGCTGCATCGCCGCCGGGTTGCCTGCCGGGATCGCCCTCGATGATGGCTGCGCCGCCTTCTATCGCGGCACCACCCGCGCCGAGATCGTCACCTCACGCCCGGAAGCCGGGGCGTATCGTCTGGAGCGCGACACCGCGACCGGCGAGGCGATCGAGACACCGCTTGATGTGCGGTTCCTGGGTTAAATGGGGAGGGGGATCGCCGCGGAGGCGCGGTGACGCGCGGCGAGGGGGCGATCCCCGCCCTCGTCCAGCATCGACCGCTGCTATCCGGGTTGCCGCTTCGCGCCCGCCGTGCGACTATACGCTCGTCGCGGAGTGTGCCGGGCGGTGAGAGGGGTGCAACATGGCTGCGTGGCGACCGTCGCGGCGCGGGCCGCTGGCCCCGTGGCGGCGCAACCTCTATGTGCTGATGCTAACCGTCTTCGTCTCGTTCAGCGGCTTCACCTTCGTGATGCCGTTCCTGCCGCTGTTCATCAAGCAACTCGGGGTGACGAATACCGGCGATGCCGCGCTCTGGTCTGGGCTGATCTTCGGCGTCAGTCCGCTGATCTCCGGCCTGCTGGCACCGTTCTGGTCGTCGCTGGCCGAGCGGTTCGGCGCGAAGCGGATCGTGCTCTTCTCGCTCCTGGCCTATGCCTGTACCCTCAGTTCCAACGCCCTCGTCATGAATGTGCAGCAACTGTTCCTGGTGCGCCTGATGCTGGGGATCCTCGGTAGCGTCGGCGTGATGTCCACGGCGCTCGCCTCGACGTTAGCCCCGCCCGAGGAATCGGGCGAGGCGATCGGGCTGATGCAGGCGACGGCGCTGGCGAGCGGCGTCTTCGCGCCGGTTTTCGGCGGGGTGATCGTCGACGTCGTCGGGTTGCGCCCCTCCTTTGTTCTGGCCGGCGTCTGCTCCCTGGTCGCCTGCGTCGCGATGGCCGCCGGCTACCGCGACGATGCCCGGCTGATCGGTGCTCACCGCCGTGAGCGCCCCTCCGCGCGCACCTATTTCCGCTTGCCGATCTTCGTCAGCCTCCTGCTGACCGTCTTCGTCGCGCGCTTCATCGAGGGCTCGTTCGGGCCGCAACTGCCGCTCTACATCGCGACCCTCGGCGCGCCCACCGAGCGTCTGGGGCTGGTCACCGGGCTGGTGATGACCCTCGGTGCGGCGGCGACGAGCATCGCCGCCGCCGTGGCCGGCCGACTCTCCACGCGGGTGACGCCGGTAACCTTGCTGCTCGTTGCCCTGGCCGCGGGCACGCTCTGCTGCCTGCCGCTGGCGTTCGTCTCGCACTGGGTCCAGTTGCTCGTCCTGCGCGTGATCCTCGGGCTCTTCGCCGGTGGTGCGCTCATCCTCGCCTTCGCGATCGGCGGGCAGGCGCTCCCCGCCGAGGTGAAGCTCGGCGCGATCGCCGCCCTCGCCGGTTTCGCGCAGATCGGGATGGCCGTCAGCCCCTTCGTGAGCGGGGTGCTGGCGAAATGGTCGAGCCTCTCGACGATCTTCATCGTCGATGCGGTCCTCTACCTGCTGCTGTTCCTCTGGGTCTGGTGGCGACTCGCGCCGCGCTCGCGGACGCGCACGACCGCTGCGGTCAACCTGCGGGCTGATCCGGCTCAACGCGGCGATGATTGATCGTGCGCCGCTGTCTCGATCGTCGGATCGGTCCCGAGATTGCTGGTATCGGAGCTGCCACGCGACGGCGCGTAGCCGCCGCCGAGGGTGGTGAGCATCGTCGGCGCGTCGCGCAGGGTCTGCAACGCGCGGCGTAGCGCGGTGCTATCGTGCGCTTGCAAATGCGCCAGGAGGGTGGCGACGTCGCTCCGACTCATCAAGCTGGGGTCGGCGCTGTCGAGCCGGAGTTGCGCGATCAGCTGTTCCCCGCCGCCTGACTCCGCGGCGCTGGCGCCGACCAGGGCACTCGCCAGGAGGCCGCGTTCCCCGTCGGAGAGTTCGTCCAGGAAATGGTCGGCTTCGCGCGCGAAGTGCTCCGGGTCCAGCGTGAGTAACTTCGTCGCACTTTCCGTTTGGCGCTCCTGGGGCATCGTGTCACGCTTCCTTTCGCTGCTGGCATCCCCACCGCTGTGCTAGGGGGTGGTTGGCAAGACTTATGCCCTCGCGGATCCGGGCGATGATAGGGGCGGTTTTGCTTGTCGGCTCGCCACCTTGTACACTGCGTTCCGATACTATCGTGTAGGAAATGAAGGGGTGAGGATGACCGCGCATGATACCGATCTGACCGCCGCGATCCGCGCCTCGGTCGAGTCGCGGCGGGTTGAAACCCTCAGTCTGCTGCGGGACTTCGTGCGTGTCCCCTGCGTCACCGGCGACGAGGGTGCGGTGCAGGAAGTCGTGGCGGCGGCCTTCGCGGAGAGTCGACTGACCGTCGAGCGTGTTTCGGCGACGCCGGAGATGATCGCCCCGTATCACGACCATGTCGGCGAAGAAACGCGCTTTGCCAATCGCCCGAATATCGTCGGTATCCGGCGCGGGACGGGCGGCGGGCGCTCGATCCTCCTTAATGCCCACGTCGATACGGTCGAGGCGGGCGACCCGGCGACCTGGACCCAGGCACCGCTCGGCGGCGAAATCGTCGGCGATCGGCTCTATGGTCGTGGCTCATGCGATATGAAAGGCGGGCTGGTCTCCTTCATCGCGGCGTTGGAAACGCTCGACGCGCTCGGCATCCGCCTGCGCGGCGATGTGACGGTCACGGCGACGGTCGGCGAGGAGGATGGCGGGGTCGGTGCCCTGGCCGTTATCCTCGCCGGGTATCGCGCCGATGCCGTCTTGATCACCGAGCCGACGCGCCTCGCGCTGGTCCCGGCGCAGGGCGGCTCGCTCGTCTTCCGCCTCACCGTACCGGGGAGCGCGGCCCACGCCGCCGTGCGCGATGAGGGTGTCTCGGCCCTGGAGGAGTTCCTGCCGATCTTCGAGGATCTGCGCGCGCTCGAACGCGACCGTAACGCGACCCTCGATCACCCCCTCTACGCCGCCATCGCCAACAAGGTGCCGATCAATATCGGCGTGGTCCGCGCCGGTAACTGGGCCTCGACCGTCCCCGAATCGTTGGTCGCGGAGGGGCGGATCGGCCTGATCCCCGGCGAGGAGGTTGCGCCGTTCCGGGCGTTCATCGAGGAGCGGATCTTCGCCGTCGCCGCACGGAGCCCCTGGCTGCGCGAACATCCGCCGACCCTCGAATGGTTCGGCGGCCAGTTCGCGCCCGCCGAGGTGCCGGTCGATGCGCCGATCTGCCAGGCGGTCATGGCGGCGCATGCGCGCGTCACCGGTGCCGCGCCGCCGATCGCGGGGGTGCCGTATGGCGCGGATATGCGCCTCTTCATCCGCCTCGGGGAGATGCCGTGCGTGATGTACGGCGCGGGCGACGTCAATCACGCGCACCGCGCGGATGAGCACATCAGTATCCCCGAGCTCTTGACGGCCACGCAGACGATCGCGCACCTGCTGATCGACTGGTGCGGCGTCGCCGAATAACGGTAGGTGATATAGGCCACGGATCAGCGGTACGGATGGATTGCCTCGTGCAATCGCTTTTCCCGCGCCAATGGTGTACGATGCCCACAGGTATGGAGGATGGGCATGAGTGAGCAGCAGCGGAGCGTCCTGGTTGTTGAGGACGATGTCGCGATCCGTGATTTGCTGATCGACGTGCTCGCTGACGAAGGGTATACCGTTCGCAGCGCTGGCGATGGCGAAGAGGCGCTGGCGATCCTCGACGATTGGCAACCCGCGTTGATTATCCTCGACCAGTTGATGCCACGGATGGATGGTGCCGCTTTTCGCGCCGCCCAGCAGGCGCGGCCCGCGATCGCCACCATCCCCACCATCCTCCTCTCCGCGACGCGCAATCTCTCCGAGCAGGCCCGCTCGCTGGATATCGCCTCGACGATCGCCAAGCCGTTCAACCTCGATGAGCTGCTGCAACTCGCGGGCGAACTGATCGACGCCGCCGAGGATGGCAGCCCCGACCATGCTGAGACGTCGCATCTGGCTTCCCCGAACACGCCGTTGCGGCGGGACGCGGCGGGTGATGAAGCCCTACGCGAGTAACCCTTGCATACCGCGCAAACGAATGTGGCGAATGATATGGAGGGCGGGATGGACCTGGGCCTGAAGGGGCGTATTGCGCTGGTGACCGGTGCCAGTCGCGGGATCGGGGCGGCGATCGCGGCGGGGCTGGCGGCGGAGGGCTGCCGGGTGGCGATCTGCGGGCGCACCGCCGAGACGTTAACGGCGACCGCGGAGCGGATCGGCGCGACCGGCGCGGAGGTGCTGCCGCTCCTCGCCGATCTCTCCGCCGCAGGCGAGGCCGAGCGTGTTGTGCATGAGGCGATCGCCCGTTTCGGCGGGATCGACATTTTGGTCAACAACCTGGGCGGTGGCAAGGCCGGGGATACCGATGAAGCCTGGGATTTCACGATCGACATCAACCTGGGCGTCGCGGTGCGCGCCAACCGTGCGGCGCTCCCGTCGATGAAAGCGGCCGGGCGCGGCGTGATCCTGATCATCTCCTCGGTGTCGGGCTGGCAAGTCGGCGGTTCGGCGGCGTACAACGTCGCGAAGGCGGCGGAGATCATGTACGCGCGGACCCTGGCGAAAGACCTGGGGCCGTTCGGTATCCGCGCCAACGCCGTCTCGCCCGGGTCGATCCTCTTCCCGGGCGGCGGCTGGGAGCGGCGACAGGAGCGCGACCCGGAGACGATCGCGGACTTCATCGCGCGGGACATGCCGCTCGGGCGCTTCGGCACCGCCGAGGAAATCGCCGATGTCGTCACCTTCCTGGCCTCCGACCGCGCGAGCCTCGTCACCGGCGCGAATATCGCCGTGGATGGCTGCCAGTTGAAACCGAGTGTGTAGCGATACCGGTCGCCCCTCCTCCTCCCGCCTCTTTGCCGCTCGGCCCCCTCTCCCCATTCTGGGGTGGGGGCAAGCGTAACCCCTGCACCACTTCCGCCATCCCGCCCCGCTGTTCGTGCGAGAACCAGAACAATTGACGCACGTACCGCCGCGCTGGCATGACCCCCGCGAC
>DATCMP010000221.1:0-7574 GCA_036563365.1 Thermomicrobiales bacterium | reverse complement strand
CGGCGCGGGCCTCGTCGTCGGCGGGACCAACGGCAAGACGACGACCGCGCACATGGTCGCCACAATCCTCGATCGCGCGGGCCGACGTGTCGTCCATAATCGTTCCGGCTCGAACCTCGTTCGGGGCGTCCTCGCCGCGCTCGCAGCGCAGTCATCGCTCGGCGGGGTGCCGCGCGGCGATGTCGGGGTGATCGAGGCCGATGAGGCCGCGCTCCCGGCGATCGTCACGAATATTCGCCCCCGCTTCATCCTGCTGAACAATCTCTTCCGCGATCAACTCGATCGCTACGGAGAGCTCGACCATATCGCCACCCGCTGGCGCGCGGCCATTGCCGCGCTCGATCCGCGCACCACCCTGATCGTCAACGCCGACGACCCGATGCTCGTCGGCGTCACCGAGGCATTGCCGCGCGAACGGATCATCTACTTCGGGATGGCCGCCGCCGATCCGAACAATGCTGCTGCACGGCGACTGATGCTCACAACGCTGCCGCACGCCGCGGACGCCGCGACCTGCTCGCGTTGCGGGAGTCGGTTGGACTACCATGCGCTGTATCTCTCGCATCTCGGCGACTGGTATTGCCCCAACTGCGACCACGCCCGTCCCGCGCTCGACATCGCGGCGCGCGATATCCGCCTCGAAGGGGTTAAAGCCCTCGCGTTGACGATCGACAGCCTCGGCGCGGGCGGGACTGCCACCACCAATACGTCGATCGCGCTCAATGTGCCGTTGCCGGGCCTCTACAACGCCTACAATGCCCTCGCGGCGGCGGCGGCGGCCCTGGCCTTCGGTGTCACGCCGGACGCGGTGGCGAGTGGCCTGGTCGGTTTCACCGCCGCCTTCGGGCGGATCGAGCGGGTGGCGCTGGAAGGGCGCGAGATCGTTTTGGCCCTGGTCAAAAATCCGACCGGTTTCAACGAGGTCTTGCGGATGCTCGTCGAGGGCGGTGTCGATGCCGACGCCGGGCTGACGACGCCGACGATGCTGATCATCAATGATCTCGACGCCGATGGTCGCGATGTCTCCTGGCTCTGGGATGTCGATTTCGAGATCCTAGCGTCCGGTGCTGCGCCGTTGCACACCGCCGGTATCCGTGGCCCGGATATGGCCGTGCGGCTGAAATATGCGGGCGTCGCCCAGCGGCGGATCATCCTCCATCCGCCGGGCGAGTTGCGCGCCGCCCTCCTCGACTTCGTGCGCGCCGCCCCGGTCGGCGCGGACCTGTATATCCTGCCGACCTATACCGCGATGCTGGAGACACGCCGCATCTTCGCCGATCTCGGCGCGGTGCGGGATTTCTGGCAGCAGTAGCGGGTGTGATTATTCGCCATCGCCGGGCGTTTGCTCTTTTGAAGGGGCGTGGTGCTCCGTGTGGTGAATAATCGGGTGGGGGATGATCGGGCGCGTCGCGTATGCACTGGCCCTCGGGATACTCCTCGGCGTGATCATCGCCGGGGCGGCGGTCTACGTCACGGCCCAGCGCGGCACCACGCCAGCCCCATCGCGCGGCGATCTGAATGCCCCGTACTCGCTGGCGTTAACCGTGACGGAAGCATTTCTCGCCGCGCAGATCAATAACCCTCCGGACCCCGCGCCAGATGAACCCGCCGCGGAACGCCCGAAACTGCACAATGCCGAAGTCCGTCTCTTGGCGGATGGGACGATCCAGGTGCGCGGCGAAATGATGGTGCAGGGTGTGGCCGTTCCTGTGCAGGCCGTTCTCATGCCGCGTGTGATCGATAGTCGGATTCAGATGGTGGTCGTCAGCGGTCGTGCCGGGGGGATCGGGATCCCGGCAGCGATCGCCACCGATGTCGAGCAGGCGGTCAATCGCCGGTTGCAGGCGGTGTTGGCGCAGCGTGCCATCGCGGTGGTCGCGTTGGAACCAGGCGAAGGGATCCTCAAGATCAGGCTGAAGTAGCGGCCAGCACCCGTCGTTCATGGCGCATGGCGCAATGCTGCACGCTGAATTGGAACGAGCTGCCCCGCCCGGTCGACCAATTGTACCCCACCGGGATTGCGGCCGAAGCGCTTTCCCAACGCGACGATCCCGATGGATAATCGCTGCCGCGCGACCCCCCAGCCCTCCGGAAAGTTTATTTCTTGGTCGGCGGGTTCTGTGCGAGCGCGAGAACCCGGCCGAACTCGGCGTTGAAGGCGCGGGCGATGTCGGGGTTATCGACGATCAGCAGGTTTTCGTCGTTCTGCGTATCCGCATTGTCGCTGAAGTTGAACGACCCGAAGATCACGATCCGCTCGTCGATGATGATCACCTTATGGTGCATGACCCACGGGTTGCCGTCGGTGTAGACCGGTAGGCCCTCTTTCTTCAGCTTGCCGTAGGCCGAGTATGCCGTCTGCGAACCGGTCGTCTCGAAGACGCCGCTCACCGTCACCCCGGCCTTGCTGCGCTCGACCATCGCGGCCTCGATCGGATCGCTGGTGAACGAGAAGGCCATGAAACGGATGCTCTGCTTACTCCCCTTGATCGTCGACACGATCTGCGCGCCGCACCGCACCTCGGACGCGAAGCAATTTTCGATCCGCGTCCCGTTCATCGTCACGACCGGATTGGGGATCGTCTTGTCTTTTGTCGGGCCGAACTGGCGTTTCTCGAACATCTTGGCGAATTCGGCGCTGTAATTCGCGGCCAATTCCGGCGAGTTGATGACGATCATGTTGTTGTTGAGGCGATAGGTGTCGCCATCGGTGTAGTTCCAGGAGCCGGTCGAGACCCAGGCTTTATCCACGACGGTGAATTTGTTGTGCATGATCGGGCCGCGTTTGTCGTCCACGATCGGGATATTCGCCTTCTGCAGCTTGCCGAATGCGGCGACGATCGCCGTGTCTTTGGTATTGCTCAGGGTATCGGTATCGGTCACCATCCGCACGGTCACCCCGCGACCCTTGGCGCGCGCCATCGCGTCGGCGACGTTGGCGAGATCGAAATCGTAATCGGCGACATCGACGCTCGTCTTGGCGCTGTCGATCAGCGCGACGAGCTTTTCGTCGAGACCGCCTTTGTGGTTCGCCGGATTGTCGGGGTATTTCGGCGCGGTGAAGTAGAGCTGATACCAACCGCCGTTCAACGCCCCGCCGCTACCGATATCATTGATCGGCGTGCCGCTCGGGACCGGCGCGGCGCTCGCGCGGGTGTTGGTTTCATTGTCAGCGGGTTGTTGCGCCTGTTGCGTGCGGTTGAAGGTGATCAGCAGCGCCGCCGCGATGCAGACGATCAGGACAACAACGGCGATCGGGATGATCAACCCCGGTCGTTGCCAGGGTGGGCGCTCGTTCGGCGTGAAGCCTTCGGGGCGGAAGTCCGGTGGTGGCGTTGGTGCTGAAGCCGCGGGCTCCCTCTTTCGACGCGGGCGGCGATCGCTCATGGTTGTACCCCTCGCAACGCTTTAATCAAGCGGATCGCGTTCGCATCGCTGTCGTCGCCAAGCCGCCAGCCGTTGGCCGCGAGACGCAATCGTGCGCCCATGTCGCTCGCGATCGTCGGGTCTCTCATCAGGGTCAGCACCTCGGCGCGCGTGTGGCGCTGCGCCGCGTCCACGACTTCCTCGATGATCCGCTTCGTCGCCGTTTCCGCCTCGTCCATGCGCGCCTGTGCCGCTTCATCGGGGACCGTGGCGGCCTGCCGCGCCGCGCCGATGAGGGCGTTCGAGGCCCACTCGACGATCGGTCCGAAGCCGACGTCGGTCAGGTCACCACGCAGCCGTTCGTTTTCGACCAGTCGCTCGACCGCGCCCTGCGCCAGCGTTTCCGCATCGGCCATCATCGCCCCCGAAACCCCTACTGATACGACCGCCGAGCCACTGGCAAGGATACGGTGCGGTGTCGTCTGCGGCAAGTCATTTGTTCGTAGCTCAGCTTAGGATCACGGCGGAACGCCGTCGGCATCTTCTCCGAGACAGCCCAGGCGGCGCTGAAGGGATGGCGCGGGATACGCCCTCGGCAGTATTCGGTAGGGGTGTTAATATACGAATATGGAACGCTATCGACTCGCCGACCTTGCCGACCTCACCGGCGTGACGCAACGGACTATCCGGTTCTACATCGCGGAGGGATTGTTGCCGCCGCCAGAAGGGGCCGGGCCGGCGGCGGTCTACACCGCCGTGCACCGCGATCGCCTCGCGCTGATCAATGGCCTGAAAGAGCGCTATCTGCCGTTGCGCGAGATTCGGAGTCGGCTCGCGACGTTGACCGAGGCGGAGATTCGCGCGGAACTCCAACAAATCGCCGCTGAACCGCCGCCTGACCCGGCTACGACACCACCCGCGGCTCTGCCGCCGTCCGAGTTCACGCCATATCCTAAACCAATCCCGATTGCACACGCGCACGAACGGTGGGAGCGGATTACGCTGTCCGATGGGGTCGAGTTGCATGTGCGGGCCGATCGGCTACGCGAGGCGATCCCGCTCGATGCGTTGGTGCGGCAAGCGCGTAAAGTCCTCGGCGAGGGCTGAGTGTCGATTGCGGTGTCCCCTACGCGATTGCTCGGAGACTTCCGTTCGTGCATAGTATCCTCCAGGCAATGCCGTTTAGAGGATGAATTAAGTGAGGGGAAACGATGGGTGCCGATGAGCGGCTTCTGGCCGGGGTTACGGGGCGGATAGTGACCACACCGCGTCTGGAGACCTTCGTGCTCGAAAGCGGCGACGCGACGGGGACACCGGCCATCTTCGTGCATGGCAACGTCTCCTCGAACCGTTTTTGGGAAGAGACGCTGGCCGCTTTGCCGAGCGAGTTGCGCGGTGTCGCGCCGGACCTGCGCGGTTACGGGCGCTCGGCGGTGCAGCCGATCGATGCGACGCGCGGACTGCGCGACTTCTCGGACGATTTGCGGAGTCTCGTCGAGGCGCTGACGCTCGGGCCGATCCACCTCGTTGGCTGGTCGCTCGGCGGCAACGTGGTGATGCAGTACGCGATCGATCATCCCGGCGATGTCGCTTCGGTCGTGCTGGTCGCGCCCGGCTCGCCCTATGGCTTCGGCGGGACCAAAGATACCGCGGGGACGCCGACCTGGCCGGACTTCGCCGGTTCCGGGGGCGGCACCGCCAATCCCGAGTTCGTGCAGCGGCTGGCGGATGGTGACCGAAGCGCCGATAGCCCCGTCTCCCCGCGCAACACGATGAATGCGTTCTACTTCAAGCCGCCGTTCCGCGCCGCGCCGGAGCGCGAGGAGGTCTATGTGGATGCGATGCTCGCGATCCACGTCGGCCCCGACAACTACCCCGGCGGGATGACCCCCTCGGAGAACTGGCCGCAGGTCGCGCCCGGCCCGACCGGGATCAACAACACGCTCGCGCCGAAGTGGGGCCATCAGGCTGCGTTCGCGGCGATCGACCCGCAACCGCCCGTCCTCTGGATTCGCGGTGCTGATGACCAGATTGTGTCCGATACGTCGCTCTTCGACTTCGGTTTTCTGGGTCAGATCGGCGCGGTCCCCGGCTGGCCCGGCCCGGAGATCTATCCGCCGCAGCCGATGGTGAGCCAGGTCCGCGCGGTGCTGGACGACTACCGGGCGCGCGGCGGCTCATACCGCGAAGAGGTGTTGCCCGATTGCGGCCACTCGCCCCATGTCGAGCGTCCGGACGACTTCCGGCGAATCGTCTTCGATTTCCTCACCAACCGCTAGGTACCGCACATACGCCAAGGCGTTGTGCGAGTTGCAGACGTAGGGGTGGGGCATCGCGACCGATGCCCCGTTCCCGCGCTTGTCGCGTGCGCGGCGTTTGGGTACGATTGTTGGCGTATCCCCCACCTGCTGACCGATGCCGTGTGCGAGAGATCGAGGCGAGATGAGCGGACACGAGGCGATGCGTATGACGGAGGTCGGCGAGGAGCATTGGGACGGTGCGGTGGCGCATCAGGCGCTCGAAATCGAGGGCGAACCGTATTATCTGCCGCTCGGCGATGAGGTAATGGCGTTCGAGGCGGCGTATCGGAACCGGCTGCCGGTGATGCTGAAGGGGCCGACCGGCTGCGGCAAAACCCGCTTCGTGCGGCACATGGCCCATCGGCTCGGTCGTCCGCTGGTGAGCGTCGCGTGCCACGACGATCTCACGGCGTCGGACCTGATCGGGCGCTTCCTGATTCGCGGCGATGAGACGGTCTGGGTCGATGGCCCGCTGACCCAGGCGGTGCGCTCCGGGGCGATCTGCTATCTCGATGAGGTGGTCGAGGCGCGCAAAGACACGACGGTGGTGATCCACCCGCTGACCGACGATCGGCGGCGGATGCGGATCGATCGCACCGGCGAGGTCTTGCAGGCTCCGCCGGAGTTCATGCTGGTCATCTCCTATAATCCGGGCTACCAGAGCTTGTTGAAGAACCTGAAGCAGAGTACGCGGCAACGGTTCATGGCGCTGGAGTTCGATTTCCCGCCGCGCGATGCCGAGGTGGCGATCGTCATCCACGAAACCGGGCTCGATCGACCGACCGCCGAGCGGATCGTGCGGATCGGTGAACTGATCCGTAACCTGAAAGATGCCGGGTTGGAAGAGCCTGCTTCGACTCGACTGCTCGTCTATGCGGGCCTGCTGATACGCGGTGGCCTCGATCTGCGCCGTGCCTGTGAACTGTCGATCGCCACGCCGATCAGCGATGACCCGGCGGTGCTGGAAGCCCTCTTCGCGCTCATCGCGACTGTGGCCTGAGTGCCGGTGGGTGACGAATGACGAACATTGTGCGGTTCATCCGTATGACGAATGACGAATAGCGGTCGAGGCTTAGCAGGCGGTGGCTGGCGGGCGCGTTTCGGCGGGGGGCGCGCGGCAACGCCTGTGCCGGTCGTCACGCATCCGCCGCTGGCGCTGCGCGATGCCGAGCGGACGTTGACGCTCTTCGTCACCGGACTGACCGATGGCCTCTTGGCGATCAGCGGGAATGCCGAGGCGACCGAGAGTGGCGCGTACACCGATGGCCGGACGATTTTCTTGCCGGAACGGGTGGCGCACGCGCCGACGCGCGTCGAGAATCTGCGCGTCTACAAGGCGCTGATCGCGCATACGGCGGCGCAACGGCTCTACGGCACCCTGGAGTTGGATGGTGCCCTGGAGCGGCTGCGCGATACCCCCGACCAGGGCTTGCAACTCGCCCTCTTCGATCTCGTCGAGGGAGCACGGCTCGCCGCGCGCCTGGCGGTCGATTACCCCGGTATCGGGCGCGATCTCGCGATGCTGGGCCATGCGAGCTTATCCGGTCGCACCCTGCCTGCGGCGCAGCGTGGCCGCGCACAGGCGCTCGAAGCGTTGCTGCGTGGCACACTCGGTCAGGATGAAGCGAGCTTCGCGGGGTTGCGTGGGCGCACGCTGGAGACGGTGCGCGCGACGGTGGCGCTCCTGCCCGCGGCCGAGACCTGGCCGCGGCTCACCCGTTCGGAGAGCATCGATCTGGCGCGTTTGCTCCATGAGCGCGTGGCGAGCCTGGGGCCGGGGGCGTTGCCGGGGCCGCTGCTCGGGCATGGCCGGGTTCGTCTCGATCGGCTCCGGCGCGAGATTCTGCTGCCGCCACCCGTGCCGCCGCGCCGCGAGGAAGAACCGGTGCGTTTCAAGGTGCCAAGCGA
>DATCMP010000219.1:0-3082 GCA_036563365.1 Thermomicrobiales bacterium | reverse complement strand
CTCGCGGTCGGGCACGATCTCCTTGCCCTCGATAAACGACCGCAGCATCCAGGCCATCATCTCGTGGCCTTGCATCAACTCGGTCAGGAAATCCGCGGTCCCCTGATCGCCGTGCTCTTCATCGCAGGCATCGACATGTTGACGCAAGTTGCGGATGACCTGCTCGTGGTCGGCCTGCAAGCGGGCCACCATCTCATAGGCATCGGGCACGTCGCCGGGGTGCTCGGTCAACGACGTGTGGCTCAGGAAACCTTGCGCCGTGCCGACCGGATAGCCACCGAGTTGGCGGATCCGCTCGGCGATCGCATCCTCGTTCGTCGCGAGGGCCGCATATTGCTCATCCCACAGCCGATGCAGCGAGCGAAACTCCGGGCCGACCACATCCCAGTGATGCTTCTTCGTCTTGATGATCAGCATATGCGTATCGGCCAGATCGTGATTCAGGAGATCGATCACCGCCGAACGCTGCTCCTCGGAGAGGCCGATGTCCATCTTCACCATGCGCTGCTTCGCTCGTGCCGGTGCCATCTTTTCCTTACTTCCCGCGCTCATCTTGAGCGCCTTCATACGCAGTCCTACAGAAACGGAAGAAGCAAGAAGCTTGCCAATGTGCGACTCATACGTCAATTATCGAACTGGCATACAAGGAATTGTCTCCGCAGCGCGACTATCACCTGGCCGGAGGTTCCATGCAGTCGATGACACCCGACGAATGCCGCGCCTTCCTGCTCGAACGCGCCCACACCGGCAAACTCGCCACCGTGCGCGCCGACAGTCGCCCGCACATCGCCCCGATCTGGTTCACGCTCGACGGCGACGACTTGCCCTTCACCACCTGGCACACGGCGGTGAAGGCGGTCAATATCCGCCGTGACGGACGGCTGGCCCTCTGCGTCGATGACGACACGTCGCCATTTTCTTATGTCATCGCGGAAGGGACCCCGACGAACTCCGCACCTGGGCGACCGAGATCGCAGCCCGCTACATGGGTGCCGAGCGCGGCGACGAGTACGGCGCACGCAACGGTGTCCCCGGCGAACTCCTGATCCGCCTCACGCCCGCACGGCTGCTCGGCCAAACTGGCGTCGCGGAATGAAAGTAGCCATTTCAAACCACCTTCGCCCGCCCTAATCCTGATCTTGTGCTGTTGCTGGTACTGCGTCGATACGGTATTGACGCAACTCGCGCACCAACTCCCCCAGCGCCGTGTACGCCGCCTCGCGCGCCACGCCGACGCCGTTGGCGCGACCGGAGGAGGAGGGGGTAACGAAGACGAGGCTCGGCGCGGTGCCGATCCGGTCCAGCTGCACGCCCCACTCGGGCATACGGTGGCCGAAGAAACGTTCGTAGGTCGCGCGTCCGTTGAACGAGACGATCCGGGGGGCATAGTGCTCGATCTTTGCCGTCAGCGCCCCACGCCCGCTCTCCGCGAGCGCACGCGGCACATCGGCGATCCCCGGCGTCGGGACCGGGCAGAGGTCGGTGATCCCGATGCCCAGGTCGAGCAGGGTCGCATCTTCCTCCGGCGCATAGCGCCGTGGCGTCAGCCCCGCCAGCGCGAGCAGCAGCCAGAACCGATTCCCCGGTCGCGCATAAAAATGCCCGTGGATCGCCGAGTAGACCGACGGATTGAACCCGACGAACAGGAGATCGAGGTCCGGCGCGATGATGTCCGCCAGCCGCAACGCCGACACATCAACCGGCCCCCGCCCCACTCCGGCCTCGCTACTCGTCATACCCGCCCGACTTCGTCATTCTCCCCTGACACAATAGGGGACCACGCTCACTCATCATCCGCCATTCGTCCCTCCTCGCCCCCTCCGTGTCTCCGTGCCTCCTGTTCCGTCACTTCGTACTTCGTACTTCGTGGTTCGTACTTTCATCACTGGCGTTGTCGATCCGCCGCATACAACGCCAACGACCCCGCGACCGCCGCATTCAGCGAGCCGATCTGGCCGCGCATCGGCAGGCGAATCAGGAAATCGCAGGACTCGCGCACGAGGCGCGAGATCCCGCCACCCTCGCTCCCGACCACGATCGCCAACCCGCCGCGTAGATCGGCCTCATCGATCGGCTTCGCCTCCGGCACCCCTTCCAACCCCGCGACCCAGACTCCCCGCCCCTTCAATTGCGCGATCGTGCGCGTCAGGTTCGTCACCCGCGCGATTGGCAACCACTCCGTCGCGCCCGCCGAGGCGTTGGCGACGGCCGGGGTGATCGTCGCCGCGCGGTGCTCGGGGATCAGCACCCCGGTGACGCCAATCGCTTCCGCGCTCCGCAGCAGCGTGCCGACATTCTGCGGGTCTTGCAACTGATCGAGCAGGAGATAGAGTGGCCCACCCTCGCGCTCGACGGCGAGCAAATCGTCCGGGTCGGCATACGGATACGGGCCGACCTCGAGCAACACGCCCTGATGGTTCGCCCCCTGCACCAGGCGGTCAAGCTGCTCGCGCGGTTGCTCCGTTGGCGTCAGGCTCGCGCGCCCGGCCTCCTCGATCAGCGCACGCAGGCCCGCCTCGCGCGCGCCGCTCGCCACCACCAGCCGCCGCAACGAGCGTCGCCGCGCCCGCAGCGCTTCGGTCACCGCATTCCGCCCGTAGAGCCATTCGGTCGACGGTGCCGCCTCGCGTCCCCGTTCACCGCGCTCACCCCGTCCTCCCCGCCCCAATGTCGCCCTCCTTCCCCGAATCGTTGCCATATCCGCAGCCAATCCTACCCGGCCCACGTCAGTTGCGGTAGGGTCGCGGTGTGCTATTGCCGCTCAGGCCGCGCCGGACAGGCGCTGAAGGGAAAGGGTGGCAGCTAATCTGCGGTGTAGCAGATTGTGAGAAGCACACCCTCGCCCCATCGCTTGTGACAAACGTAACAATCAACACGTAGATTGGGATAGAAGGGGTGGCAACGCCGCCACATCGTTGACAACGGGGTCAACAGAGGAGGAGAGCGATGACCGGAGAGACCACAGGCCAGGGCAAAACCCACGAGATCGTCGTCGCCGGGGCGGGCTACGCCGGGTTGCACGCCATCCTGCGCCTCGCGGCGTGGCTCGAAGAGCAACACACGCAGGTCGGGCTGACGCTGG
>DATCMP010000218.1:0-6847 GCA_036563365.1 Thermomicrobiales bacterium | reverse complement strand
CGGGTGCCCCCTGGGCGGCGGGGCGAGGTTCATCCCCTCGCACGTCTCGCGATGCGGCATGGTAGGGTAGTCATCCGAGCCGCACTATTGCTTCTGTTGAGGAAAAATCAATCGTTACCTGAGGAGAGGCAGATGCTCGCGATCACCAACGGTACGGTGCATACGATGGCCGGGCAGGTCCACGATCATGGCACGGTGCTGATCGATGGCGGCACGATCGTGGCGGTGGGGACGCAGATCGCTGTCCCCACGGACGCCACGGTCGTTGATGCCGTGGGGAAGGTTGTCTTCCCCGGCTATGTCGAGTCGCACTCGCACGTCGGCGTCTGGAGTGACGGTGTTGCGGGGGAGGGCCACGACTTCAACGAAACGTCCGATCCGGTGACGCCGCAGATGCGGGCGATCGACGGGCTCAATCCGCTCGATAGGGCGTTTGAGGATGTCTTGGCCGCCGGGATCACGACGCTGATGACCGGGGCGGGCAGCGCCAACCTCATCGGCGGCGAGTGGGTCGCGATCAAGCCGGTCGGCCAGATCGTCGATGAGATGATCCTGCGCTACCCCTGCGGGCTGAAGCTGGCGCTGGGCGAGAATCCGAAGCGGGTCTACAGCGCGCAGAAGAAGAGCCCGATGACCAGGATGGGCGAGGCGGCGCTCATCCGCGAGATGTTCCTGAAGGCGCAGGCGTACGCGGCGAAGCTCGACCGGGCCGCGAGCGGCGAGGGTGACCCGCCGGAGCGCGATCTGAAACTCGAACCGCTGGTGCGCGCCCTGCGCGGCGAGGAGAAGACCAGGATCCACGCGCACGCCGCGCAGGACATCGCGACGGCGGTGCGGCTGGGGCGCGAGTTCGGGCTCGACATCGTGATCGAGCACGCGACCGAGGGCTGGAAGATCGCCGATTTTCTGGCACGCGAGAAGGTGCCGGTGAGTTTGGGGCCATTCCACCTGGGGCGCCCGAAGATCGAGATGGCCCCGATGACCCTCAAGTCGCCGGGGATCCTGTCGCGGGCGGGCGTCCAGGTGGCGATCCACATGGACGCGACCGCCGCTACGTCGTATCTGCCGGTCTTCGCCGGGCTGGCCGCGCGCGAGGGGATGGACGAGACCGAAGCGTTGAAGGCGATCACGATCAACGCGGCACGGATCAGCGGGATCGCCGACCGGGTCGGCAGCCTGGAAGCGGGCAAAGATGCCGATCTGTTGATCCTCTCGGGGCACCCGTTCTCGTGGCAGACGCGGGTGGAGCGCGTCTACATCAACGGGCTGCTGGCGCATCAGGCCGAGGGGGTGGGCGAGGCGGACTGATGGACCCCTCCCCGCCGCCTGCGGGCGGCGATCCTCCCCTGAAGCGGGAGGGTGAGAAGGCTCCCACTGTGTAGCAGTCCCCCCGTTCCTCGGATGGGCGGGTGGCCTGCGGGTAGCGGGTGGCGAGCGATCATTGCCCGGTTCATCCGGGTGCGAGCCGAGGGTGAGGGCCGCAACGCAATCCCATTCATCACCAGGAGAAGGCCGTATGACAGCAATTGATCTGCGCGAGCAGCCGATCACGATCATCGGGGCGGGGGCGATCGGCGGGACGGTCGGGGCGTTCCTGCACGATGCCGGGTACGACGTGACGTTGGTCGATCTCGTCCCCGAGCATGTCCGGGCGATCAATGAGCGCGGGCTGCGGATCACGGGTCTGCGCGGCGACCGTGTTTTTCACCCGCGCGCCATCCTGGCCGATGAGGTGCGGGGGCCGCTCGGCGTCACCTTCCTCTGCGTCAAGGGTCACTTCACGGCGTCGGCGATCGCGCGTTACGGGCCGCTCCTCGCGCCGGACGGCTATGTGGTCTCGCTGCAGAACGGCCTCAACGAGCCGATCATCGCGGCGGAGATCGGGGCCGAGCGGACCGTGGGCGCGTTCGTCCATTTCGGCGCGGATTACCTGGAACCGGGACTGATCCAACTCGGCAACGAGCAGACGATCTTCATCGGCGAGCTCGACGGGCAGATCACGCCGCGCGCCGAAGCGGTGCGCGCCGCCCTGGCGCATGTGATGCCCGCCGCCACCACCGATAATCTCTGGGGCTTCCTTTGGGGCAAGCTGGTCTACGGCGCGATGGCCTTCGCCGTCTCCTCGGTCGATGCGCCGATCCCCGCCGTGTTCGATGATCCGCTCGGTCGCGCCGTCTGCCGCGCGGCCTCGGCGGAGGCATATCTGGTCGCCAGCGCCCAGGTCGCGCGTCTGGAAAATATCGGCGACTTCGATCCGAACCAGTTCGCGCCCGGCCCCGATTTCCTGTCGCGCTCCGATGCGGTCTTCGATGCGATGGCAGAAGGGTCACGTAAGGCGATCAAGCAGCATATGGGGATCTGGCGCGACCTGAAGGTGAAGCGTCGCGCCACGGAGGTCGACGTGCTGACCGGGGTGGTCGTCGCCAGGGGGCGCGAGTTGGGGATTCCGACCCCGACGAATGCGGCGATCCTCGACCTGATCCACGCGATCGAGCAGGGTCAGGCGGGGATGGGCTGGGAGAATTTCCGCACGCTGGCGGAGCGGGGCGGGGTGACGGTGGGGATGTGAGGGGCCAGACCGGGACTGAAGTCCCGGCTAAGGGCTGCGGCCACGAAGTCCGCCTCCGCGGACTAGGTTCGTTACCGGCCTGATCGCGTGCGCCGTTCCTACTTGCTCCTCTAATTTCTCCGAGTCGCTGCGACGGCGTGCTCCACGATAGATGGCTGCAATACGGTCTGTGACATAAACGAAGGATGGGGTGGGATGCAGATCGATTTACAGGGGCAGGTGGCGATCGTCACGGGGGCGGCGCACGGGATCGGGAAGGCGATCTGTACGACGCTGGCCGGCTCGGGGGCGCGAATTTGGGCGGTCGATCTGTTAGCCGAGGGGTTGACGGAGACGGCGGCGGCGGTGACGGCGCGCGGCGGATCGTGCCAGACGGCGACGGCGAACCTGACCGACTCGCAGGCGGTCGCGGCGATGGTCGAGAAGGTCCAGGCGGCGGAGGGACGCGTCGATATGCTGGTCAATTGCGCCGGTGGGGTCGCGGGGCAGGCGGGACAGCCGGTCGAGTCGATCACCGATGAGATGTGGGATGTCGTCGTCAAGACGAACCTCTATTCGTCGTTCTACTGCATCCGTGCCGTCACGCCGATCATGAAGGCGCAGGGTGGCGGGCGGATCGTCAACATCTCCTCCGGGGCGGGCCGCTCGGTCAGCCTGACCGGTATCCAGGCGTACGCCAGTGCCAAGGCGGGGCAATTGGGCCTGACGCGGCAGATGGCGCACGAGTTGGGGCAGCATCAGATCACCGTCAACGCGATCGCCCCCGGCTTCGTCCGCTCCAACCCTTCCACTGAGCGGCAGTGGGAGGCGATGGGCGAGGAGCGACAACGCCTGTTGGTCGAGGGGACCGCGCTACGGCGGCTGGGCGCGGCGGAAGATATCGCGAACGGCGTCCTCTTCTTCGTGTCGTCGCTGTCCGGCTGGGTGACCGGGCAGACGATCAGCATCGATGGTGGGCGGCATATGATCTAGGGGTGCGACCCCATAGGTATGGGGAGGTATGAGGTGGCTGGCGGCTGAATACCGGTGAACGGCACAATGACCGCGCCTCCTGGGCGCTTAAGCGCCACGAAGCCTCCCTGCGGAGGCTGGGGTTATGGCGAGACATTGCCCTATTGTTAGGCGATGCGCCATTGACGAACCTAGCCCGCGTAGGCGGGCTTCGTGGCCCACAGGCCCGCGAGACGCGGTCATTGTGCCGTTCACCGGTATTCAGTCGCCAGCCACCACCCACGTCACGAAGAGTACCAAGGAGGGAACCACGATGCCTGAGCCGATCTTGCTGGCCCAACGAACGTGGCCGGAGGTGCGCGATCTCTTGCAGACGAATCAGGTGGTGCTGGTGCCGGTCGGGGCGTGCGAGCAGCACGGCTTGGGGATCGCGCTCTCCACCGACACGATCTCGGCCGATGCCCTCTGCCGTCGCGCGGCGGCGATCCTCGGCGAGCGGGCGGCGGTCGCGCCCGCGGTGCCGTTCGGGGTGTCGGGGCATCACATGGCTTTTCCCGGCACGATCAGCTTGAGCGGGCAGACGCTGGCGACGATCCTCAAAGAGATCATCGAGTCGCTGGCGCGGCATGGCTTCCCGCGCGTCGTCCTGGTCAATGGGCATGGCGGCAACGCCCCGGCGCTGTCCCTGGCGGCGGAATGGACGCAGCATTTGCGACCCGCCACGCACGTCCTCGGGCTGTATGGCTACGGCTTTCTGGGGGCGCAGGCGCGTGAATTAATGCCGCCCGAAGCGCCGGGGCACGGCGGCGGCGACGAGGCGGCGGTCGTGATGGCCGTGGATCCGACCTACGCGCGACCGGAAGCCTTCTGCGCGCCGGACTTCGTCGTCCCGCAACGCGCGTTTAGCCTGCAAGTGGCGGCGTACAACGGCGTTGGCGGCGTGCCGTATCAGGAACTCACTCGTAACGGCGCAACCGGTGACACCCGCCCTGCGACCGCTGCAATCGGCACCGAAATCCTCGATCGGGCCGGTGTCGCGTTGGCCGAGATCCTCGAAGCATTCATCGCAACCAGCCCTGCAAGCGCCGTCAAGGGATAGATGAGGGGCTGACCGCGATACGAAAGGATGGGCAAATGGCGCGTTTGGCGGGCAAGGTGGCGCTAATTACCGGCGGCACAACGGGGATCGGGCTGGCCTGCGCGCAGCTATTCGCGCGCGAGGGGGCGCGGGTGATGGTCGCCGGGCGCGATGAGGCGACCGGGGGGGCGGCCACGACCGCTCTTGGCGAGGCGGGCGGCGAAATCCGCTACTGTCAGGCGAATGTGGCCCAGGCGGCGGATTGTGCGCGGGTCGTTACCGAGACGGTCGCGGCGTTCGGCGCGCTCGATATCGTCGTCGCCAACGCCGCTGTCGGCACGCTGACCGTCGGTGGGACCGTCGAGACGATCACGCCGGAACTCTGGGATCTGGCCTTGCAGACGAATATCGGCGGTGTGACCGAGATTTGCCGCGCGGCGATTCCGCATTTGCGGGCGGCTGGCGGTGGCTCGATCTTGCTGACCTCGTCCGTCTCTGCGATCGTCGGCGGCTACCGGCGACCGACCCACGCCTATGCCGCCACCAAGGGGGCGTTGCTGGCATTGACGCGGGCGATGGCCGTCTCCTACGGGCCGGAGCAGATTCGCGTCAACGCGCTGATCCCCGGCCTGATCCGCACCCGCCTGACGACCGATCTCCTCGATGACCCGGAAGCAGCGGCGCGGTCGGTCGCCGGTATCCCGCTCGGCTTCGCGGGCGAGCCGGACGACATCGCCTACGCCGCGCTCTACCTCGCGTCCGACGAGGCGAGGTTCGTCACCGGTGCGGAGTTCGTGATCGATGGCGGGGCTACGGTCGCGTGATGCAACAGTGTGAGCCTGCTGCGACGGCCCCCTGGGCCGCCCCCAGGAGGGCCGTTACGCTGGAACAGCAACCATTCTGCCTCATTATTGCTCACCAAAGTGCTATCATTGGCGGCGGCGCGAGTACCGGGCGGCGAAGTCACCCGATTCGCGCGTCGTGTCGCGCCCGACGCTCGCAGTCGCGGGTACAGCCGGGGCCCGCATTCCGCACTCGAAGGAGGTACGGGTGAATATCCACGAGTACCAGGCGGCCGAACTTTTCGCGAAGTATGGCCTGCCAGTCAACCCGGGCCGCGTGGCCCGCACGCCGGAGGAGGCCGCCGAACACGCGCGGGCCATCGGCGGGACCGTCGTGCTGAAGGCACAGGTCCATAGCGGCGGTCGCGGGAAGGCCGGCGGCGTCAAGCTCGCCAAGTCGCCCGAAGAAGCCGCCGAGAAGGCCGGGCAGATCCTCGGCCTCGACATTCGCGGCCATATCGTCCATCAGGTCCTCGTCGCGCCCGGTGCCGACATCGCCAAGGAGTATTATCTCGGCGCGATCCTCGACCGCGAAGCGCGCGGGATCACGATGATGGGCAGCTCCGAGGGTGGCGTCGATATCGAGGAGGTCGCGCAGACGAACCCCGAGGCGATCATCAAGGTCACCGCCGATCCGCTGCTCGGCCTCCAGGATTACGAGGCGCGCGAGTTGGCGTTCGGGATGGGGATCGCGCCCGCCGATGTCAACAGCTTCGTGGCGATCGTTAAGCAACTCTATGCTGCCTTCGTCGGCGAGGATGCCTCGCTGGCCGAGATCAACCCGCTGATCCGCACCGGTGACGGCAAGTGGGCGGCGATCGACTCGAAGATGGTCCTCGATGACAGCGCCCTCTATCGCCACCCCGGCCTGGAGAGCCTGCGCGACCTCGCCGAAGAGAATGCGACCGAGATCGAGGCCAAGAAGGCCGGGCTCGCGTTCGTCAAGCTCGACGGCGAGATCGGCTGCATGGTGAACGGCGCGGGCCTCTCGATGGCGACGATGGACGCGATCAAGTTCGCGGGCGGTTCGCCGGCCAACTTCCTCGACGTCGGCGGCGGCGCGACCTCCAAGCAGGTCGTCCAGGGGCTGCAACTGATTCTGGCCGATCCGAATGTCACCGCGATCCTCTTCAATATCTTCGGCGGGATCGCCCGTTGCGACGTGATCGCCCAGGGGATCGTCGATGGCCTGACCCAGATCGAGGTCAAGGTGCCGCTCGTCGTGCGCCTGCTCGGCACCAACCAGGAGGAAGGCCGCCGCATCTTGCGCGATTCGGGCTTCGACCTGATCACTGCGGACACGATGAGCGAGGCGGCCCAGAAGGTCGTCGCGGCAGCGGGTGGGAGTCGTGAGTCGTGAGTCGTGAGTCGTGAGATTCTTGCTGCTCGCCGATGGCTGGTGGCAAT